>JAHHKH010000438.1 GCA_018679695.1 Maribacter sp. | reverse complement strand
GTTCTCAAGTGATAGTACATAGAAACGAAATATATATCGTGGCCGGTAGTGGAAAAAGAGGTGGCAAACCGGAATTGTCTTCTATGGAAGTGTTTCAAAGGGTTGGAAATTGACTTAAGGAAATACCTATTGTCAAACTCGATTGTATGACAATGCCAAACTTGTTATTCAGTAATTCAATCAAAGAAATTCCCCGTAATTACCTCATATGGAAAACCTCTGAAAGCGGTTTGGAAACTGGACTATCATCTGCATTCGTTTCCATAAGGCCCGCCATATACTTCCACCATTTTTTGCAGATTTCGGTATCAGCGATGGCATTCCATTTTTCTTCAGATGCTACTTCGGCATAACCGAATAAGTAGTGGGTTTCTTCATCCAAAAAAATACTGTAGTTATGAACCCCGTGGTCTTTTAATACTTGTTGAAGTTTCTCCCAAATAGGATTGTGTCTTTTGATGTACTCGGTTACCTTTTCAGGATAGACTTTCATTTTAAATCCTTTTCGAATCATGACATTTTATTTCTTTAAAAGTATAAAACAGGGTTCAAGGGAATTAATTTTCTAAAAATAACTTTTGAGTTCATTTCATGTATCCTGTCCCATGCTGCCGAATTAAAATCTGTTAGGAGGATACCGATTCAAACGGTATACTACAGAATGCCTTTCAGGTTCAAGCGGATTATATTTCCTCAATACTAGCATATTGGGAGCAAAATCTTTAACAATTGAAAAATGAGTATTTTTCATAAATTGATTATCCTTACAACAGGGTTTCGAAAAAAATGACATTGCTCACATAATGGGCAACAATAATTAATTCATGGATAATTTCGATTGGATATTACAACTTTTAGGACGCCTGCATCCCCTATTGGTACATTTCCCAATCGGACTATTGGTGGTTGCCCTCTTCACGGAGGTCTTGACCATCGGTGGAAAACGGATTGGCCTTAGGGAAGGCACCCATTGGTTGGTGTATTTGGGAACGCTATTCGCAATACTTTCCGCTGTATTTGGTTGGCTTTTGCGTACGCAAGAAGATTATAGCGGCGAACTGGTCGACAATCATCAATATACCGGTATTGCTACGGCCGTTCTAGCCCTCGTTACTACACTTTTACTCAGACGAACAATCAAAGGAAAATTATCCGATTTCCGATTTTATAGAGCGGGCCTTATGGCAACAGTGGTAGTGTTGACCATCGCAGGGCATCTCGGTGCCTCGCTTACCCATGGCGAAGATTATTTGACCAGTGTTTTTCCTGGAAATAAAGATGGTTATGAGGATACTAAAGGTCTGGCCTTACTTGCGGAGTTGAACAAATCCGATTCCATTACAGAAGTCCAACAAGATAAGTTGAATTTAGAAGTCAGGGCCATATTTGCCCATAATTGCTACCAATGCCATAGCGAGAATAAGTCAAAAGGGGAATTGGTCTTGGAAACAAAAAGAGGCGTGTTCAAAGGTGGCGAATCAGGAGTAGCAATTGTTCGTGGGAAACCTGAAGAAAGTGAATTGTACAAACGGATTACACTTTCACCAAATAAGAAAGGTGTCATGCCTAAAAAAGGGAAGATTCTTAAAGACAATGAAATTGCATTGATAAAATTATGGATTCAAAACGGAGCTCATTGGTCAGATCGGGCATTAAAAGTGTTTCCAGAAGCGGAATTGGGACTTGAAAAACCTCAATTGCCTATATCCGAAGAAACACATCCCATAGACAAATTGATAACTGCCTATTTCGAAGAAAACAATGTAGATTGGTCGCCGGTTGTCGAAGATCGCATTTTCATAAGACGTGCCTATTTAGATATTATGGGACTATTGCCAGAACCAGAGGCAATCGATACATTTAGGAACGATACCAATCCCAAAAAAAGGGAAAACCTCATCGATACTTTATTAAATGACACCCATAATTACACGCAACACTGGTTAAGTTTTTGGAACGACCTTCTTCGGAATGATTATAGCGGCACCGGATTTATAACAGGAGGGCGAAAACAGATTACCGATTGGCTGTATACCGCTTTGCTCGAAAACAAGCCCTACGACCAAATGGTCGCAGAACTAGTGAACCCCGTCGAAGGTTCAGAAGGTTTTATTAAGGGAATACAATGGAGGGGTGTTGTTAACGCCAGCCAGCGTACCGAAATGCAAGCTGCTCAAAACATTGGGCAATCCTTGATGGGCGTAAATGTCAAATGTGCCTCTTGCCACAATAGTTTTGTTAGTAACCTTACTTTGAATCAGGCCTACGGATTCGCAACTATTTTCTCCGATTCTATATTAGAACTCAATCGCTGCGATAATCCTACTGGAAAGATGGCCTCTGCAAATTTTCTGTATCCTGAACTGGGCAGTGTTGATGGGGAGACCGTTCAAGAGCGTCTGTACAATCTCTCCAAATTGATGGTAAAACGTGAAAACGGAAGGTTGTACCGAACCATTACAAATCGATTTTGGCATCGTTTATTGGGTAGGGGAATAATCGAACCCTTAGATGAAATGGACAATAGCCCTTGGAACGAAGATTTATTGGACTGGTTGGCAGTTGATTTTATCGAATCGGGGCATGACCTAAAACATTTACTCAAACGTATCATGACCTCAAAAGTATATCAGTTTCCAGCAGTAAAATATGGCAACCAAGAAGAATTGAAAAAAGCTTATGTTTTTAAGGGGCCCGTCCTGCGACGCCTAAGTGCCGAGCAGTTTTCGGATGCCGTTAGCCAAGTTATTTCACCAATGTATCATGCCGTTGCGTATAGCTTCAATAATGAACAGCTCGGGGCCAAAAGAATTTGGCATCCGGAAATAAAGTTCGACCGCGGTGTGCTTCCAGAACCTGGAAAACGCTTTTTCAGGAAGTCGTTTACACTTCAAAAAACACCGGTACAAAGTGCAAAGGCTCTGCTTTCCGTAGACCATTCCTTCGTACTGTATATCAATGGACAAAGGATAGTCCATGGCTCTGATTGGGAAAAAGTGACCAAAATTGATGTTGCTGAATTTTTGAATTTCGGAGAAAATCTTATCGCCATTGAGGGCACGAATGAAGGGAGTATTGCAAATCCTGCTGGAATATTGTTTTCTATGGAAGTTCACTACGACGACCAAAAAGTAGTACAAGTCGATTCGGATACCAGCTGGAAGAGTGTTGCCAAAACACCTAACGAAGATTGGGTTTCAGTTGGCTATGATGATACCCCATGGACAAAAGTTCGAAATTATGGAACAAGCAATTGGGGCAAGTTAATCGATTTCACTTTTGAGAATCAAGAAGGTGCATTCGCCCGAGCAAGTCTTGTAAAGCAGCATCCTTTTATGAAAGCCTTGGGAAGACCAAGTCGTGAAAATGTGACAACCTCAAGAGATGATCAAGCAACATTATTGCAGGCGCTGGAATTAACGAACGGGGCATTTTTCAATAGTGTCTTGGCAAACGGCGCCGATCTTTGGTTAGAACGCTACAACTATGATAGCAAAAAAATCGTAGAACACTTGTACCAAAAATCAATGGGCAGAAATCCTTCAAATGATGAGCAACAGCTATTATTGAGCATTTTGGGAGACCGGCCAAAAAAAGAAGACGTACAAGATGTATTTTGGTCGACTTTGATTTTACCCGAGTTTCAGTTTATCAATTGAGGTATTGAAATAGATTTGATGTAATGGAAATCCAAAACACCCGCAGAGACTTTATTAAAAAAATGACGGTAGCGAGCCTTGCGGCCTCGGCCACCACAATACCATTGGCTAGCTTTTTAAGCTCTTGCTCGAGTCCGGTTCCTAGAATTCCATCTACTGCCGATACGGTAATTTTACTTTGGATGGCAGGGGGCATGGCTCATACCGAAACGTTTGACCCAAAAGCGTATGTTCCTTTTGAAAAAGGGGTAGAAAGTAAAAGGGTGCTCAGTACATTCCCGAAAATACCAACAGCAGTCGACGGACTAGATTTTTCCGAAGGACTGGAATCGATAGCCGGTGTAATAGATAAAGGTGCTATAATCCGTTCCTATAAATCGGCGGATCTAGGGCATATTTTACATACCCGCCACCAATACCACTGGCATACGTGCTATGAGCCACCACAATCGGTTCAAGCACCACATATCGGGGCCTGGATTGCGAAAGAACTAGGGCCTGTGAATCCAGTTATCCCTCCATTTATTAGTATGGGGCAACGTTTTACGGTGGGCGAAGCGGAAGAGTTGAAAGCCTTTCATTCCGCTGGTTTTTTAGGTACAGAGTTCGGTCCTTTTCTGATTCCAGACCCTTCTGGCGGACTCGAAAGTGTGCGTCCACCCCAGGGGATGTCTCTCAAACGCTTTGAAGCCCGCTACAAATTGTACAAAGAACTTGTGAACAAGAGCAAGGTCATGGAAGAAGGAAGCGACTATCAAAGAGAGTCTTTGATGCGGTCGATGGAACAGTCATACAGATTGCTAAATTCTCCAGAAGCCAGGGTATTTGATTTATCACAAGAACCTAAGGAAGCATACGACACTTATAATACCGGTCGATTCGGACTAGGCTGTCTACTGGCCAAAAGACTTGCGATGAACGGTGGTCGTTTTATAAGTGTTTCTACGGAATATGAACCTTTTTTAGGTTGGGATACCCATGAAAATGGACATACACGAGCCAAAAAAATGAAAGAGCTGATTGATAGGCCCATTGCGCAATTGATTAAAGACCTTGATGAAAGTGGCCATCTCGATAGAACGTTGATCATACTGGCCAGTGAATTCAGTCGTGATGCGATTATGGAAGGCAGACCGGGAGAACTAGTCAAAGATCAGGTCGACCAACCCGATATCATCGAAGATGAAAAATTCTATGGAATGCACCGTCATTTTACCGATGGTAGTTCCATACTGTTATGGGGTGGTGGTATCAAAAAAGGATTAGTCTATGGTAAAACGGCCGATGAAAGACCTTGTTCTTCAATTGAAAACCCTGTGGTTATCGATCAGGTGCACCAATCTATTTATCATGCCTTGGGTATAGATCCTGAAACGAACTACACCATCGAAGGGAGGCCGTTTTATACAACGCCCGATGGTCATGGAAAGCCCATTTTGGATTTATTCGGTAAACCTATGGCCAACAACGCTTAAAGAACCGTAAAGCTGACCGCCTAAGATTCTTTTATAATTTAGAGCTGATTTCATGAATCCTGTACCATGCTGTTAGCTTTTAGGGCATAATAGGAATTCGGGTTTTTCAATTGAAAAAGTGTAGGAGGAATCAAAAAATTTCCTGACAGGAAACCACAGGATAGTATCAATTCCATAAAACAGTACTTTGCTATTTAATAACGTATGTTATCAATTCAATAGAACATTGAACACTATGAAAAATACCTTGACCTTTGGGTTTCTAGCCTTGTGCTTGGTACTGACCACCTCATTTTCCCTAAATAAAGATGAAGTTGCCAATCTCACCTGTGAATACCATAAAAACCCCATCGGTATTGATATCAAAAAGCCCAGATTGAGTTGGCAATTAAAATCCGATGGCCAGAACGTGATGCAAACGTCTTATGAAATTCGGGTGGCCTATTCCGAGAACGATGTTTTGAAAGGAAAGAATCTGATCTGGACTTCAGGCAAAGTAGAAAGCGACCAATCTTTAGATATCATCTATGAAGGCCCCACCCTAGAATCTATGCAAAGGGTATTTTGGCAGGTGCGCGTTTGGAACAACAAGAATAAAGCGACCGCTTGGAGCACCCCGGCCTTTTGGGAAACGGGTATTTTAGATACGAACTTATGGTCGGCATCCTATATCGGTATGGACGATTTTACGACGGAGAAAAAATCACATCCCTCCCAATATTTCAGAAAAGAGTTCCGGACCGAAAAATCGATTAAATCCGCCAAGGTACATGTAACGGCCTTAGGCCTCTACGAACTGTATTTGAATGGTAAAAAAGTGGGCAACGATTTATTTACCCCGGGCTATACCAGTTACAACCACAGGCTTCAATACCAAACCTACGACGTCACCGAAATGCTCCAAAAAAACAATGCCATTGGCGCCATTGTTGGCGACGGTTGGTATCGTGGGAACATTGGTTGGAAGGGCGATTACGCCTTTTACGGGAAACAACTAGGTCTCTTGGTACAATTACTAGTAAATTATACGGATGGTACAAGCGACACCATCGTTACAAATGGGGATTGGAAAGCTTCCTACGGCCCTATTCTGGAATCTGACATGTACAACGGGGAGAAATATGACGCCCGCATGGAAATGGAGGGCTGGGCAAAAAGTGGATTCGATGAAAGCAAATGGTCAGAAGTCGAAATTCTCGACCATTCCAAGGCCATTTTGGTGGCACCCCAGGGGCCTCCCGTCAGAGCCATCGAAGAAATACAACCTAAAGAATTGATTACCACTCCCAATGGAGAAGTTGTGTTGGACCTCGGCCAAAATATTGTCGGTTGGGCGCGCATGAAAGTAAAGGGTAAAGCAGGAGATAAAGTGACCCTAAAATTTGCAGAAGTGTTGGACAAGGATGGTAATTTTTATACGGTCAATCTACGTGCGGCGGAAGCTACCGACAGTTACATCCTAAAGGGGAATGGTTTGGAAATATTCGAACCCCGATTTACCTCTCATGGGTTTCGCTACATACAGGTAATTGACTATCCTGGAACCTTAAACCTTGATGCTATCACAGGGATTGTCATTCATTCCGATATGGCTCCCACCGGAAGTTTTACCACATCCGACCCCATGGTCAACCAATTGCAAAGCAATATTCAATGGGGACAAAAAGATAACTTTTTGGATATTCCAACCGATTGCCCACAACGTGACGAACGTGCCGGATGGACAGGGGATGCCCAGGTATTCAGTATGACGGCCGCCTATAATTTCGATGTGGC
>JAHHKH010000434.1 GCA_018679695.1 Maribacter sp. | reverse complement strand
CCTGATAAAAGGGTCAAAATGTATTTCGTGGCAAGCCTCAGCAAAAAGCCCGTACAAACCGGAAGTTTTATCAATACCCTGAGGAATGAAGGAGCATCCGAAACCACCGGAACCAACAATGGGCTTTACTTGACTTTTCAAATGGAACAAGATGAGGTTTTAGAAATTCATACGGGCCTAAGCCATACGTCCATTGCAAATGCGCGGGTGAACTTAAAGAAAGAAGCCAACGGAAAGACATTTGATTCTGTGAGAAAAGAGTCAAAGGAAAAATGGAACAAAAAACTGAATAAGATTGTAGTTGAAGGAGGCAAAAAGGAAGATAGGATAAAGTTCTATACTGGCCTTTACCATGCACTGTTGGGACGTGGACTTTCAAATGATGTGAATGGGGATTATCCCTTGGCTGATGGAAAAATCGGACATACAGCATTGAATCAAGAAGGGAATCCTAAATACAATCATTACAATACCGATGGTATTTGGGGAGGATTTTGGAATTTAAGCCAAGTATGGGCATTGGCATACCCCAAATATTTTAGTGATTATGTACAATCGAATATCGATTTCTATGAAAATACCGGTTGGCTACATGATGGTGCGGCGAATGGGGTCTTTACCAATGGGGTGCAAACTAATTTTCAAGGATTGTTATTGGCTTCAGCTTATAACGTAGGGATACGTGATTTTGACATAAAAAAAGGATATGAGGCAGCGTTAAAAAACGAATTGGAATACAAGGGCCGCAACCTGGGCAATGGTAAATACGACCTAAGCTATTTTATCAAAGATAAATACATACCCTATAAGGATACCATAATCTCAAATGGGTGGGTTTTTAATTTTGGGGCCTCCCACACTTTGGAATATAGCTTTAGCTCCTATGCGGTTGCTCAAATGGCAAAAGGCAGAAATGACAAGTACAGCTATGAAAAGCTGATGAAGCAAGCAGATCATTATAAGAATCTTTTTGATCCTGAAACAAAGTTCATTCGACCAAAGCTTGGCAATGGAAATTTTATCAAGGATTTTGACCCTATGAGAGGATGGGATGGTTTTCAAGAGGGTAATGCATATCAATATACTTGGTATGTACCGCATGACCCGGCCGCATTGATAGATTTAATTGGGAAATCTTTGTTCAATGAACGTTTGGAAGAGATGTTCAACAATGCACAGAAAAGCATGTTCGGAGGTGGATCGGAGGAAATACATAGTTTTTCCGGAGTGGAGAAATTGTACAATCATGGCAACCAACCTTGTTTACATAATGCATGGTTGTTTAACTATTCGGGGAAACCATGGCTAACCCAAAAATGGGTCCGTACAATTTGTGATGAATTCTATGGAACCGAACCTCTTCACGGTTATGGTGTAGGACAGGATGAAGATCAAGGACAGCTTGGAGCCTGGTATGTTTTGGCATCTATGGGACTTTTTGATGTCCAGGGGCACACATCAGCAAATCCGTCATTTCAATTCGCAAGTCCATTATTCAATAAGATTACCATCCAACTTGATAGGCAGTATTATGAGGGAAATGAATTGGTGCTTGAAAGCAAAAATCAACACCCCGATAATTATTATATACAATCGCTCACGTTCAACGGCCAGCCGATTAATAATAACTGGATGCACCTCAATGAACTGAAGAAAGGAGGTTCGCTGGTTTTTGAATTAGGTCCGGAACCCAATTTCAATTGGGGTATATACACACCACCGCCCTCCATGTCAACTGAAAAATAACAAGATGATGAATAAAATAGCATTCTACCTTTTTGGATTTCTACTATTAGGATGTGCCCCACAAAAAGAAGAAGTGGCTTTGGCTAAGAAAATACTGGCCAATGAACAATTCAATGAAGTCAAAAGCAGGGCATTGGCAGTTGTTAAAACAGGATTCAATGCCGGAGATGGTTATCGCGAGGTATGGATTCGTGATTATAATACATTTATTGCACTTTCGGCCGAAGTATATCCAGCGGTGGAATTAAGGGAGAACCTTCTTGTTTTCTTTCGTATGCAGGGCGAAGATGGGAATATCATCGATGGTTTTACCCCTGCTGAAAAAATCAGTGATGGTGAAACCGATTTTAGCTATTCTGAACTGGAGCCTCGATATGCCGGACATAAGAATACCGTGGAGACTGATCAAGAAACTTCGTTAATTCAAACAGTTTTTAAATATATCAAGGTGACCGGTGATAGGTCTATTCTAGATATGCAAATAGGAGATAAAACTGTGGCCCAACGCATGGAATGGGCGATGCAGTTTCTTATGGACAAACGATTTTCCATTGAATATGGTTTGATATGGGGCGCTACCACTGCCGATTGGGGCGATGTACAACCAGAACATGGCTGGGGTGTAGATATTGACGGAAACACCCATAGGGCAATAGACATTTATGACAACGCAATGTTGATCATTGCCCTTGATAATATGATTGAATTGTTACCTGAAGCAAAAAGCAAATGGCTTCCTATTCGTGATAAATTGGCAGAAAACGCCAAAAACCACCTTTGGGACGTTAAGAATCAGAAGTTCATTCCGCACATTTACCTGAATGGGTCCCCATTTCCAGGGGATTTCAATGAAAACGAAATATTTTATTTTGGGGGAACAGCAGTAGCCATTGAAGCAGGGCTGCTTTCCAAAGAGGAAATTCGAGCTTCCATAGATGAAATGGTTTCAAGAGTAAGGCAAGCAGGGGCAGCCTCCATTGGATTAACATTATATCCGCCATATCCCGATGGGTTTTTCGTAAACAAGATCATGAATCCTGAATACAGCTACCAAAATGGTGGTGATTGGACGTGGTTTGGTGCACGAATGGTCCAACAATTGGTCAAATACGGTTTCGTTCAGGAAGCTTATGAACAATTATTGCCAATGACCGAAAGGGTAGTGAAGAACAACGGTTTTTTTGAATGGTATACCATAGATAATGAACCCAAAGGATCAGGGACTTTCAGAGGTTCTGCAGGAGTTCTTTTTACTGCAATAAATCAATTGGAAGATTGGGCGCATTCCCAAAACAACTAATCTGTATTTATGGATTTCAAGCTTAACAATAAAAGTCCAGTACTCTTACATTCGCAGATTGAGGCCTATCTCAGGAATTTGATCGGTCAGGAAAAATATAGAAATGGGAAAAGTTTTTTACCTAATGAAGTAACACTTGCCAAAAAATTGGGCGTTTCTAGAAATACGGTAAGGCAGGCTGTGAATACTTTGGTGAATGAACATCTCATTGAACGAAAAAAGGGTGTAGGTACCAAAGTGGTCAATAAGAAAATAGCGACAAGACTGGACAATTGGATCAGTTTTACCAAGGAAATGCGAAAACAGGGAATTGAAGTGGTCAATTATTTGGTCAAAGTTTCCAAGGTAAGCGCACCAAAAGAGGTGTATGATGCTATGAATGTATCCAATTCAAAAGAACTATGGAAATTGGAAAAAGTCAGAGGATCTAAAGACGCAAAGTATTTATATTCGGTATCCTATTTTCATCCAAGAGTAGGTATCACCGGGGAAGAAAATTTTATGCTTCCCCTTTACGAGCTTCTTGAGGTTACCCATGATACGATTGTAACAACTTCAAAAGAAAGGATTAGCGCAATAAAAGCGAATAAGGATTTACAAAATATCTTGGATATTGCCATCAATATGCCAGTTTTAAGAAGAGAGCGCTTGGTATGTGATCCAGGTGATAGGCCGGTAGAACATAATGTTGTTTATTATCATACGGATTATTTTACATACGATATTGAGATAAAGAGAGAGTTCTAAATAAAAAAGTATGCAACAGGATATTGCCATAGGTGTAGATATTGGGGGGAGCCATATAGTTAGTGCGGCAGTGAATTTGAAAACCTTTGATATATTACCAAATACAACATATTCAGTCAAGATCAATAATAAAGCTTCAAAGAATGTGGTTCTCAAGGATTGGAGCAAGGCTATTAACCAGACCATTGAAAGTGCTTTTTTGCATAGTCGGGCGAATATTGGGTTTGCCGTACCCGGACCATTTGATTACAGAAAGGGAGTTGCGATGTTCAAAGGGGATAACGACAAATATGAATGCCTCTACAAGGTTTCAATCCCTGATGAATTACCCAAATATATTAATAGTGATGAGGTAAATTTGAGGTTTCTCAATGATGCTACTTCCTTTGGTGTTGGCGTATCAACACAGGGCAAGGCAAAAGATTGCAAAAGGATAATCGTTGTTACTTTGGGAACGGGATTTGGTTCTGCCTTTATAAGGGATGGGGTGCCTCTGGTAAAATCAACCGAAGTTCCAGTTGGGGGATGTTTATGGGATAAACCTTTCAAATCGGGGATAAGTGATGATTATTTCTCTACACGCTGGTGCATTAACCGGTATCATGAGTTATCCTCGGTAGTGGTAAAAGGAGTAAAAGAGATTGCTGAAGCCAATACTGAAGATTCAAAAACCGTTTTTAATGAGTTTGGTTCGAATATGGCTAAATTCATGATTCCTTATCTGATAAAATTTAAGCCGGAAATCATAGTAATGGGCGGAAATATTTCCAAGGCAAGTAAGCTATTTCTCCCTGCATTCAAAAGTGAATTGCGAAAAGCGGGCTTGCGGGTAGATTTTGAAATATCCACACTAATGGAAGATGCGGCTATAATAGGAAGTTCCAGACTCTTTGATCCTAGTTTTTGGGATAGGGTCAAGGATGATCTTCCTGTCCTTTAAGTAATGCCATTGGAATATCGTTTCTTGGCAACATCGATTTATATATTTTTATTAAAATGAATTGTTTTTATGCTTGAGATTGAACGTAAATTTTTAGTTAAGTCCGATGATTACAAAAATGAAGCAACCTCTAAAAGAAAAATAGTCCAAGGGTTTTTAAATTCGCATCCTATAAGAACGGTTCGTGTTCGCATAAATGAAGATAAGGCGTATTTGACTATAAAAGGCAAATCCAATGATGCAGGAACTTCCCGGTTCGAATGGGAAAGGGAGATAAATGTCCTTGAGGCGGAGGCCTTACTCCAATTGTGTGAAGAAACCATTATCGAAAAAACCAGGTATGAAATCCCTAATGGAAATTCTACTTTTGAAGTTGACGAGTTCTATGGCGCAAATGAGGGACTTGTTGTTGCTGAAGTAGAACTTAAAAACGAAAATGATATCTTTAATAGACCGAAATGGCTTGGTGAAGAGGTAACAGGCCAAATAAAATATTACAATTCGTTATTAAGTAAACAACCCTTTAAATCATGGTAAGATGAAATATGTATTGATTTTATGCATATTGTTCAGCATTATTTCTTGCAAGCGAGAAAATAATGAAGTAATTGAGGAAGACCAAATTGTAGAAGTAGTCAAAGAGAAATCGATTCGGCAAATCAACGAGGAATTGATTAAAAAAGGGTTCAAGACTTTTGATTTCGTTGATGAAACTACCAAAGATACTGTGCTAATGCAACAGTATTTTATCGCTTTTCTTAAGAGAGGTCCTAATCGTTCCCAAAACCAAGCGGAAGCGGACAGGCTACAAACTTTGCATCTAGAACATTTAGGCCGAATGTACAATGAGGGCTATGCAGACATTTCCGGGCCTTTCGGTGATGATGGGGATATTCGGGGAATTACCATCTATAATACGCCAACGCTTGAAATTGCGGATAGTTTGGCCAATATGGATCCTATGGTAAAGGCAGGTAGATTGGTTATTGAAATACACCCTTGGTGGGCTGCCAAGGGCTTTCATCTGCGATAGCGATTATTGGGACAGCATACCTTTTTTCCCCAATGGTGGAATTTGCTTTAGATTGTGCTCAGAGATTGAACCTTTAGAAAAGAGATACCGTTTTTCATAAAGCTTACCATTGGTATAATAAGTGAGAAAAATTTCATTGTTCAATGCCAGTACTTCATCCTGAACAAATTCAAACTTTTGATAGGATTTGGCATTCAATGCTTCCATGCTATGGCGCATTACCGCTGTCTTCTTAGCACCATCAAATCCTTTGGAAACAATAAAAATCAATTCCAAAGCACTATTTCCATTATTTAGAAGATAGGCATTCCACTCACCGGTCTTGATTTCATTGTTCCGTTCGAATACCATTGCGATAAAAACGTCCTTTACGATTGGTATTTCAATATCTTCCTTCAAGGTAGTCTATAATGTGCTTTTAAATTGTTCCAAGAATCGAACATCATTTTCACTCAATAATCGTATATCGGATATTTGATGTAACAAAAGGGTAATACGATCTATTCCCATACCAAAGGCAAATCCTGAATACTCATTGGAATCGATTCCACAGTTTTCGAGAACATTGGGATCGACCATTCCGCAGCCCATTATTTCGAGCCAGCCGGTCCCTTTGGTCATTTTGTAATCTGTTTCGGTCTCAAGTCCCCAATACACATCTACTTCAGCACTAGGCTCTGTAAACGGAAAATATGATGGTCTTAACCGAATCTTGGATTTGCCAAAAAGCTCCGTAGTAAAGAATTGTAAGGTTTGTTTCAAGTCTGCAAAAGATACATCCCTATCAATATAAAGCCCTTCAACTTGATGGAAAAAACAGTGCGAACGGGCAGAAATGGCCTCGTTTCGATATACTCTTCCTGGTGAGATTGTTCTAATAGGCGGTTTGTTGTTTTCCATATAGCGCACTTGCACAGAAGAGGTGTGGGTACGTAATAAAATATCAGGATCGGTTTGAATAAAGAATGTATCCTGCATGTCCCTTGCAGGATGATATTCGGGTAGGTTTAAAGCAGTAAAGTTATGCCAATCATCTTCAATCTCGGGGCCTTCGGAAACATTGAATCCAATTCTGGAAAAGATATCGATAATCTGGTTTTTAACGATTGAAATGGGATGTCTCGCGCCAAGCGCCATGGCCTCTCCTGGTCGGGTTAAATCACCATATTTGCCTGTCTCCTCAATTTTATCATCAAGCGCTTCTTTTAGAAGACTTACCTTCTCGGTAGCTGCTAATTTCAGCTGATTAATCGTCTGGCCAAACTCTTTCTTTTGGTCATTGGGTACGTTTTTAAACTCGGCGAACAAATCATTCAACACACCTTTTTTACCCAAATACTTAATACGAAAAGTTTCGATTGCCTCCTTTGAATCGGCTGTAAAATTTTCAACTTCTGCGATATGTTCCTTTATCTTATCGATCATATAGCTATTCTAAGAGGACAAATTTATAACTTTAAGTGAAGTATTGGGTACAAGAAGGCCATAAAAAACCGCGCC
>JAHHKH010000420.1 GCA_018679695.1 Maribacter sp. | reverse complement strand
TCTTCCGGAGTTGTCGGCCAGCCCATGACCTATTATATGGGAAGTACAGGCGGTGGTGTTTGGAAAACCATTGATGATGGAATTACTTGGAAAAATGTTTCCGATGGATTCCTAAAAACGGGTACGGTCGGTGATATCGCGGTATCCGAAAGTAATCCGAACATTGTTGTTGTGGGAATGGGGGAACATGCTGCCCGCGGGGTAATGACTTCCATGGGTGATGGAGTCTACAAATCTACTGATGCAGGCAAATCATGGAAGCATATTGGCTTGGATAAGACCCGGCATATTTCCGATGTGATCATTCATCCAACGAATCCTGATATCCTTTTTGTGGCAGCCCAAGGTGCCCAATACGGTCAAACTGCCAATCGGGGGGTTTATCGTTCATTGGATGGCGGCATCAATTGGGAAAAAGTGTTATTTGTAAATAATAAGACCGGAGCCTCGTCATTGACTATGGACATGAAAAATCCACTAATCCTATATGCGGCTATGTGGGAGCATGAACGTTTTCCTTGGACGATTACATCTGGAGGCAAGGATTCCGGACTTTATAAATCAACTGATGGGGGCAGCACATGGAAAAAAATGAAAGAAGGCTTACCCAAGGAATTTGGCAAAGCAGGAATTTCGGTTTCAAGGGCCAATCCAGAATTGGTCTTTGCTGTTATCGAAGCAGAAGGAAAAAAGGGAGGCGTATATCGCTCGGATAACGCAGGCAAAAAATGGACCCAAGTCAACAAAGACCGTATCAATATAGCACGATCTTGGTATTATATGGAAATATTTGCCGATCCACAGGATGAAAATCTTGTATATGTCTTGAATGCCCCAGTGACGAAATCAATAGATGGCGGTAAAACTTTCAAACCCTTGTCAACCCCCCATGGAGACAACCATGACCTATGGATCAATCCGAATAACAATTCCAAAATGATAAATTCGAATGATGGTGGTGCCAATGTATCCAACAATGGCGGTAAGAGTTGGAGTTCCCAGCAATACCAACCCACCTCGCAATTTTATCGGGTAATAACCGATAATTTGGTGCCATACAATGTTTATGGCGGACAACAGGATAATTCGGCCATCGCTATTGCTAGCAGAACCAATGATCGCGGAATAGATTGGAAGGATTGGTATTCGGTCGCCGGTTGCGAAAGTGCCTATTTGGCCTTTGACCCTGACAATCCAGAAGTCGTTTTCGGTGGTTGTTACCAAGGAATCATCGAAAAATGGGTAAGGGCCTCCCGAGAAGGTAAATCAATTAAAGAATACCCAGAATTGGCATTGGGTAATGCCCCTAAGGATTTTAAATTCCGTTTTAATTGGAACGCGCCCATAATAAGCTCCCCTCATGATAGAAATACGATTTACCATGCTGGTAATGTGGTATTCAAATCAATTAACAGTGGGAACAGCTGGGATATTGTAAGCCCCGATCTCACGCGAAATGACATATCAAAACAAGGCCCCGGTGCCGGTCCCTATACCAATGAGGCGGCAGGTGGTGAAAACTATAATACCATTATGTACTTGGTTGAATCCCCACATGAAAAAGGGGTGCTTTGGGCAGGGAGTGACGACGGATTGGTGCACATAACCAAAGACGGCGGACAAAACTGGGAAAATGTTACCCCGCCCAATCTTCAGGAGGGTATTGTGAATAGTATCGAGGTCTCACCATATGACCCGGCTACTGCCTATATCGCGGTTATGCGCTATAAAACAATGGATTTGAAACCTTATATTTTCAAAACCTCGGATTATGGGCAAACTTGGTCCAAAATCACAAATGGCATAACCGGGGAACATACTTTTGTTAGAGTAGTACGGGAAGATAAAAAACGCAAAGGACTATTATATGCAGGAACCGAAACCGGGTTGTTCATTTCTTTGGACGATGGTCAAAATTGGCAACCTTTCCAGTTGAATTTGCCGGTGGTGCCTATCAATGATCTGACAATACAGGACAATGACCTTGTGGTCGCCACAGCAGGACGTTCCTTTTGGATTTTGGATGACGTAGCCGCCATCCAAAACATAAAAACGCCAAAACAACCCCTAAAGATTTTCAAGCCAAAAGATACCTACCTTATTTTTGGAGGCAGTACTGATAAACCCGTACCAGGATTGGGC
>JAHHKH010000416.1 GCA_018679695.1 Maribacter sp. | reverse complement strand
CTGAAGTCATAACAGCATCCGGAATCCCCATATCCAGGACGCAGTTCAAACGGTCGTAATCGTGCGACAAGAGATCACCGGAAAGACCCGAACCATAGGCCCACCACTTGCGCCATCTAAAGAAATGGTTTTTATTGAAAGGTACTTTGGGGGCCGTACCCAAAAAAAGATCCCAATCAATGGTCTGTGGACTCGCGTCAGGGTGAATATCATACATCCAGGCACCATTGTCATCATTACGGTTGGTATTGGTCTGTATCAAAGATACATGCCCTAGCGTCCCTTTCAGGATAATATCCTTGGCAGTCTGAAAGCTAAGGGTCTGCCTATGTTGGTGCCCTACCTGCAATACGGCTTTTGAATTTCGTGCAGCTTCGCGTAGTCTGTAAGTTTCCTCGACCGTATGGGTCATGGGCTTCTCTATATATACATGGATATTGTTCTCCAGGGCGTCAATTGCCATAGGGGCATGCCAATGATCCGGTGTGGCAATGACCACTGCATCGACCTTCCCCGAACGGATCATCTCCTGATGGGTACGAAATCGCTCCATCTTATTATCGGCGGTGTTGAAAGAATTTAAGGCCATATTGGCACGGTAATCGAAAATATCACAGATACCTGTGAGCTTTACATTGAGTTTGTCCTGGGCCTCAAAATCGGTCAAGGCTGAGTGTTTGGGAATCTCCTTGGCTGCCAAACGCATCTCCTCTTTCCATTCGTTGGTAGCAAAACCCAAAGCACGACAAAGTTGCTCACCGCGAATACCAAAACCAATGATCCCTATTCGTACCGGCTCACCACCTATGCGCGGTACGGCCGTTGGTAGTGACGGTTGAATGTTCAATTGCTCCAAAATAGCCGAACGTTCCCTTTTTTTGGCTACGGTATTCGCTGCCCCTGCCCACCAAACAGCACCCATTAGTGGAATACCCCCTAAACCTTTTAATGCATCTCTTCTCGTAAATTTCATAGCTCCTAATTCGTCTGGGTTTTGATTTCTTTTTTATTGAACAAGCGTTGTAGTCCAAAGAACTGCGAAGTTGGTATTTGATAAATGACCAAACAGGCAATAAGCTCAATCAGGTTTTTATTGATGAACCAGTAGCTACCCTCCACATTCAATTGGGTTACCCAAGGGAAAGACGGATGCGCTAGATAGTACAGGGCCAATAAACAGGCCCCAACAAGGGCTCCCCATTTTTCAAAGATGCCGAGCACCAAGGTAAGTCCCACAAATGTCAGTGCGATTATATTGCCCCAATCGGCAAAACCGATGAGCGAATCACTCGTCATCCACAAAAAGAAAGGACGAAATGGTCCTTGAGCCGAGGCAAGATAGCCATAGGATGTCCAATCGGGATTGTATAGTTTTATAATGCCCTCATAGAGAAAGTGCCACCCAATGAACAGCCGTAAAAGTACCATGCTAATACGTAATGATTTTTCATTTCTTATTGTAACCATAAGTCGAAGATAAAAATTTATAGGCTTTTGCACCTGGCAAAACACTACAAATAACTGCGCAAAACTAGCTGCCAAGCATAGCAATTACTATGACTTTTGTCAGGTTCAGAACCCATATACATCAAATCCCATGTAGAATGGGAGACCGTCAAAAAAGTAAAAACGAATCGTCATTATGAGCAAAGTGAAGTAATCTCTTGACTGATCATCAAATCTTTGAGATTACCTCGTGCTGCGCAAAGACGTTAAATAGAACTTTTTGACGGTCACTTTAACCTACAGGAAAGGTCATTTTCTATGGTCGTGCCATTATTTCCATTGACCCATGCGCACTCTTGGGCCCGAGCGTACTAAATGTGATTCACTATTATTTTCCAAAAATTTTTGCCATGCCTTTTCGTTGGCAGCCTTCTGGGCATAGGAACGCAAATGATTGGCACCTCCCATGGCACTTTTAAAGTCTTTAAATCCGTTAATTACCCATCGGTTTTCGCGATCTGCGGAGACTCCTGCTGTAAAGTTGCCCATCATATTAAGCATCCCTGCAGGGGTGTTTGCCTTAAAATAAGTATTGTAGGCATTGTCCCACATTGGGTCATTTTAAGCATGTACTATAAAATACTTCTGTACAGGAAAGTCTTGTTCAAGGTCCCCCATATGTGACTTACGGGTTCCCATACGGGAACCGTAGCCCGCCTTAATATGTTGGTTGATTTTAACCAAAAACAAACTCCATGCAGCACCTCCATCATTGGCATACATATTGCCCAATGCATCCAAAGAACCAGAGAAACTTATTGAATGTGCAAAGTTATTCCCATGGTCATTAAAGTGATTTTCCCATAAGGTAACTGTTACGCCCTCCTGTGGGTTATCCTTAAAATAGTCGTCCATTAATTTGTATAGCATTTCCTGGTTCCGTGGTTCTACCACTACATGGTAATTGGTCCAATAACCCTCTTGAGCACTTAATGTGCAGGCCATAATAAAAAATAAGCTAATAATTACTTTTTTCATTGTGGTTGTTTTAGATTAAATAGTTAAAATTGAATACTATGGTCTTGATTTATATTCTAGATGTTATACCATAACTATCATCAGGCAGAGGAAAATAGGATGAGCCCCTATGATTTTTGTCCTAGCAGTAGTAAATAATGTCTTAAGGGTAATGGGTATCCGGTAAAGAAAAGGACTAAAACCTTGCGCAGGGGATAACTTGGATGATCAAGAGGCCAATTCTGAAATATCCCGTAATGAAATGCCATAATTCTTATCAATTCCTTTTGCTATTTTTAGCTACCTTAGTACCCTTCTAAATGCAACACTATGGAATTTAATTTAGCAGAAAAATTGGCCTTGGCAAAAGCGGTTGATGAAGTAATTTATGTAGATGGTAAGGTGAACACCGAGGAGATGGCCTTTATGACCCAATTGATGGATACCTTGAAATTTGATCGCTTGTTGGTAGAAGAGGCACGTAAAATATCGGCCAAAGAATGTCTGTCTATTCTCAAAGGCATGACCTACGAAAAAAAACAAGCGCTTTCTGAACTGATGAACGAAATGGCCAACGTTGATGGGGAGTTCAATAAAGATGAATACCGTTTGATCTTTAACCTACTTCATGAAGTAGGTATTGGTCAGGACCTAGAAGACGAATAGGTATTTTGATAAAAGGACCAAAACCACTTTTTTATCGGCCTTAATAGACAACCATACTTCTATGGGCGTTGGCTTCATTGACTGTTTTTCCGATATTGTTTGATTTTTAAACCAGTTGTTGGTAACACTAAATTAAATAATGAGTGATCTCAGACATGAAAAGGTATTTAAATTTAATTGGATACTTGGTCTAGTGATGAATTTATTATTCGGAATCCCTTGGTTTTTGATTGTTTTAAATGCTAAATGTAATACCCACATTGATCGTTGAGGAACGGTCATCTTGCAGTTCTGAGGAAAAACTGGTGTAAATGTAGTTGTAAAGTGCTGAAAGACTAATATGATCCGTTAAAGGTATCTCGGCCTTGACCTGACATAAGATCCTATGGTTTTGGATATCGCGGTAGAGTGGCTGAAAATACACAGTTGCGACGAGGTCAAGATTTATCTTTTCGAACGATTGGTTCAAGGATAGATAGCTGCTATTACGATGATTGTAAAACCGTTGGTCTATACCATTTTGCTTCTCAATCTCGTACATATACGAATTGCCGAAATACGCTTTTGTATACTTTTCATCAATCATCTTAACACGGAGACCAGCACCGACGAGGTTTCTACGGATGATGGTCAACTGGGTATTGTTCTGATTTTGGACGAAGGCTTCCAATCGGAAGAACGGGGATAATTTACGATTATATCTGGCATGAAGAAACCAAGAATTCTGAAAATCCTTTTCATTAGTCCGGACCAAATAATAATTCAATACCAAAAAATATATTTCATTTAAATCTTTGGATTTGAATTGGGTTGAAATATTAGAATTTAGCGCCAGTACATAATCCCCGTTATTATCAGTATAGTTGAAAAGCAAATCACTCTTTAGTACAAAACGTGTGGAATCGGTATGCATACGCTTGGCTTCGATGTTCACTAATTGCGCTTGCGAAGTAAAGCCAAGGAAGATGAATATAAGAAATGCTACTATGCGCAAATTGTTCATCGCTTTCAAATTAGGCTTGCAAAGATATTCAAAATAGCGCCGCTGAGTTAGTCGAAGTACTTCTTTCGCTATTCACAACATAGGTTCAAGCATAAAATTTCCATTCAATTCCCTATAAGCTGTTAAGATCAGGTTCTTAGACTTTTACATCAATTCTTATACGTATCTTAGAGTAACATCAATTTTTGATCCATGAAAACGACGTTATCCCTTACTCGAACAGTATTTGTTAGCACTATCGCACTATGCTTTATACTCGGTCAAAGTGTTTGGGCGCAGGACATTAAGAGCAATACCGAACTCGACAATAAAGTAAAGACCTTTCTTCAGCAAATGGAGGGCCAATGGCGCAATTTGAATGTTCCCCATTCTGACGGGCAATTGCTTTATGACCTTATTGTAGAAAATGGGTATACCCAAGCCTTGGAAATAGGCACTTCTACAGGACATTCGACTATTTGGATGGCTTGGGCCCTGAGCAAGACCGGGGGTAAGCTGATTACAATTGAAATAGACAAAACACGACACAAGGAAGCCCTTGCCAATTTTGAAAAAGCGGGTCTATCGCAATATATCGATGCGCGTCTGGCCGATGCCCATGTCCTGGTCAAGGAACTCCAGGGGCCTTTTGATTTTGTCTTTAGCGATGCCGATAAAGGCTGGTATATCAACTACTTTAAAGATGTGGCGCCCAAACTGAAAAGCGGCGGTTGCTTTACGGCCCACAACGTACGCTCCGGTAGTGGCAGGGAGAGTTATGGTACTGGAGCCTATCTTGGTTATGTGCAAAAACTAAATAATTATACAACTACGGTCGACAACTCGGGTCGGGGATTGGCCATCAGTTATAAAAAATAGATGGTTAAAGGAACTTGGAAAAATCTCCCTATTAGGATGTATCGCATTTGGTAAAGTCAATTTAAAGAGTCGATGCCAATTTATACCTGTAATTGTTTGTTGCTAATTAAGCCAATTTAGCTTTGTTTCTTTTCGTGGTAAAAGACAAGGCTTTCTTTACTCTTGAATTCTTAAACTTGTATAAACGAGCAACGGTGTTCTCGTTAGTAGTAGAAGTAACGATTGTCATAGTAACCGTTTCAACCTTAACATCAACCTTAGCATCCTGGGCTTGAGCTGTTACTCCGATCGTAAGAACAAATAGTATAGTTAAGATAGTTTTCATGACTTGCGTTTTTATATAATAAAAACGCAGCAAGGCGTATCCAACTAGGTTGTAAAACGTTCAAAACCCCTTATTTTTCGGTAACTGACAGAAATCGGGTTAAAGTGCTGAAAATGCTCGATGAATGTAACGCATACCCAAAACAGCTTACCGAAAGTATATGCATTTCATCGGGACAATAGTTTGCTCAAAGGCCAAATTTTAAGTGCAGAACTGATTTTCAGCTTCTGGCGACTGTGGATGGGTTACCAGACCCTGATATAGATATCCGAACATAATGAAATCATTGTTGACATCGAATCTGTACCGAATAGTTCTAGGGATATTATGGAAACGATTAACGTTAAATCAAATAATTATGGTATTAATTCATTACCTTAATTAGATTCTAAAAAATAGCCTACCATTCTTTAAAACAACCTTGTAGCCAGCTTTTTGTGAAAATCGTAATAGCAAATAATATATGAACAAAAATGCCATCACCCTAGCCACCTATAATAAAGTCGCCCAAATGTATTGGGAGAAAGTGGCCTCTATGGACCAATACAATACGAGCTATGATATCTTTTGCCAACTGCTACCCCAAAAGGCCAAGGTACTTGAGATTGGCTGTGGCCCTGGTAATGTGACCCAATACATCATGCACAAACGTCCTGATCTGCACTACACCGCAAGTGATCTAGCCCCCAAGATGTTGGCTTTGGCCAAAAAGCACAATCCCCTGGCTCATTTTTTGCAATTGGATTGTCGCGAAATAGCTACCCTCGACCAATCATACGATGCAATAATTGGTGCCTTTGTTCTCCCTTATTTGGACAAGGCGGAATGCGCAAGTCTTATTATGGATTGTGCTAAAACACTAACTCCAAAAGGGACACTCTATCTCAGTACCATGGAGGGCGATGATTTCCAATCAGGATTTGAGCACACCAGTTTTAGTGGGGAAGACCTAGTGTATATTCACTACCATCAAGAAGGATATTTAAAACAGTGTCTTATTGAAAACGATTTTGGGATATTACAACTCTACAAACAAGTCTGCCACGAACCTAATGGCCGGGTATATAACGATATGCT
Organism: Maribacter sp.; assembly: GCA_018679695.1. Lineage (GTDB taxonomy): Bacteria > Bacteroidota > Bacteroidia > Flavobacteriales > Flavobacteriaceae > Maribacter_A. The sequence continues at coordinate 9,927 of JAHHKH010000416.1, read as the reverse complement.
CTTTTTAGCACAAAAGGTATGGTAAGATCGTATGCTTTTTTGCCACCCTACCCTTTTGAAAGCATGGTTAGTATAGCTCACTTCCTTATCATAGCCTAATCATAGTTAATCCGATCGCGAATGGTACCATCCTGTCTATGGATAATAACATCGGCCTTATATCTTCTAGCCAATTGTTTTGCTTTTCTTATGGCCGTGTCCTGACGTCGGTGTGAAGACGTGATACGTTTGTTTCCTTCGCGCCTTACGGCCCAACCATTTTCATAAGGTACAACATGTTGGTGCCAGGTTCTGCCTCGTTTGTCTTGACGGGCACTTTTAAAAAATAACTCGACCAGTTCACTCAAAATGTCTATCCATGATCTGGATTTTTTGCTTTCGGCCATTTTGCATTTTATTGATATGACCGAAGATACTATTTTCAACTAAGAATGTAAGGAATGTTGTTTCTCGATATCCCCTTGGTTCGTTCAAACCACACAGAAAAAAATCGCACAGCAGTATGGGATGGAATGGTTGGTATAATGTAATGTTTTAGCATTGTTCCAAATGGTAACAAGGTGACCATTAAAGGATGCTAAATAACTTTACCATAATACAAATAGCTCGCTTTACCAGCTTTAAACTAAAGTCTTCCCTTACATCTTACACTACTATTCCAATAACGAATTTTAAAGTATATTTGATACTACACATTTTTTAAATTATGAACCTTATGAAATCCAGAATACTTTGGTTATACCTCATAACATTTGCTATGACCTTTACATCGCAAGCACAGGACTATCCGAGCACGCCCCCAGAAGTTTCACCCATGCCCATGAAGCCCGAAATGACCGAAATTTGGGAACCCGAAGTGCCCGTTGTTACTCCAGCCAAAGTGTTGGGCAACCCCCCATCGGATGCAATTATTCTTTTTGATGGTTCTAATTTAGACCAATGGGTAAGCAAAGGTGACCCGACTAAACCGGCCCCGTGGAAAATCGTGGACAATGATCATATGGAAGTAGTACCAGGTTCTGGTTATATACAGACCAAAATGAAGTTTGGGGACTGTCAATTGCATCTTGAATTCAGCGCCCCTGATCAGGTACAAAGTGTAGGCCAAGGGCGAGGTAATAGCGGGGTGTTTTTCCAGGACCGTTATGAACTTCAGATATTGGACTCCTATAACAGCCGTACCTACCGAAATGGGCAGGCGGCGAGTATTTATAAAGACCATGCTCCATTGGTCAACGCCATGCGAAGTCCATTGGAATGGAATACCTACGACGTGGTCTATACCGCTCCTAGATTCAAAGAAGATGGTCGTTTGGATTCGCCTGCACGCATAACTGTTTTCCATAATGGAGTCTTAGTACAGAACAACGTGACCATCAACGGTCAGACGTATTACATTGGTCTGCATAATTACCCCGAAGCACATGGCGATGATGTGATTTCATTGCAAGACCATGGAAACAAGACCCAATTTCGAAATATCTGGTTGCGAAAACTATAATATTAACCAATACCTTTGAGTTGGTATTTATAAAAGTATTAGCCAAAAATAACCTACTAATTAGGTTATAAATTGAAAAATTATAAGGAAGTATTTTGGCAAACTTCTGTATCTTAAGGGATCGAACAGGATTATCTTGGTTCATTATTGCCAATCACAGTTAAAAAAACACGTTATGAAAACAGTACATGCCTATGCCGCCCAAGAAGTTGGAGGCAAATTAAACACTTTCACCTACGAACTTCCTGAATTGGGGAGCGAAGAGGTAGATATCAAAGTCCATTATTGTGGCATTTGCCACTCTGACCTTAGTATGCTCAATAACGAATGGGGCATGACTCAATATCCTTTTGTTCCCGGTCATGAAATTGTGGGCGAAGTTATAGCAGTGGGCAGCGAAGTCAAAAATCTAGAACCAGGCAATTTAGTGGGTTTAGGCTGGAATTCCGCTTCTTGCATGCATTGTAATCAGTGTATGAATGGCAGTCATCATCTTTGCAATACAGTGGAAGGAACCATTGTTGGTCGCCATGGAGGTTTTGCCGATCAAGTAAGGGGACATTGGTCGTGGGCCATTCCTTTACCAGAGGGCATTGACCTAAAAAAAGCAGGACCATTACTATGTGGCGGTATTACGGTATTTAATCCCATAATTTTGGCCGGCGTAAAAGCGACAGACCGCGTAGGTGTCATCGGCATTGGGGGCTTGGGCCATATGGCTTTGAAATTCCTGAATAAATGGGGCTGTGAAGTAATTGCCTTCAGTTCAAACCCTGATAAGAAAGAACAAATACTTGATATGGGTGCGACCAAGGTCATAAATTCAAGAAATCCGGAAGAGTTGGAAAGCATAACTGGTAGTTTGGATTTTATCCTGAATACCACTAACGTCAGTTTAGACTGGAATTCATATTTGACAGCACTTGGTCCTCAAGGTAAATTTCACACGGTCGGGGCCGTATTGGAACCTATGGCCATACCTGCCTTCTCGCTCATAATGGGCGAAAAAACTGTAGGAGGAAGTCCGTTGGGAAGTCCGGCCTTGACCCGAACCATGCTGGAATTCTGTGTACGCCACGATATTTACCCCATGGTCGAGGAATTTCCTATGAAGGAAGTCAATAAAGCCATGGATCATTTGGAAAAAGGGAAGGCACGTTATCGTATTGTTCTAAAGGTTTAACAAAACGTCATTAATGGATCTGATTGAAAATTGGACTGCCATCAGAAAGCATTTCAGCCAAAGTTTTGGCTCTAGCTTGCATGTGTCAATAGCATCAGTCGATGTGGACAACGCCCCAACAGTAACTCCAGTAGGCACGGTTTTCCTAAATAAGGACCAAACCGGTTTCTATTTTGAGAAGTTCATTTCAACGCTTCCCAAACATAAAGCAAACAATAACCAAATCTGTCTATTAGCGGTAAATAGCAATAAGCTTTTTTGGTTGAAATCATTGTTCAAAGGACGGTTTGATACTTATCCGGCCTATAGACTGTATGGCAGCCTCGGTAAACAAAGGGAAGCTACCCAAGGAGAAATGAGGGCCTTGAAGCGTAGGATGAAAATGACCCCTAACTTAAAAGGTCATAAATATCTTTGGAACGATATGACAAAAGTTCGGGAGATCCGCTTTAACAAGGGCGAAAAAATCAACATTGGGAAAATGACAAAAACACTTTAAAGTGCGTTTCAAATCATTCCTTTTTAAACCATAAATTACGAATACGCCCAGTGGTGACATTTATACCCGAGATTTTATTAGTGTCGTCACGTACAAAATGTAAATGTATCCCTGCCCGATTATTGAAATGATCCGCCTTGATCATTTGATATACAATATCACTATTCCTACGATGTTTAGCCACCAACTTACCCTTGACAGGGGTGAACTCATAACGGGTATCCAGTTCTTCGCTATAAAATGAACCTTGATATTGTTTTAAATCTATTGTGCTGGGATCTATATAATCATAGGCCATTGCAATAAAATCGGGTTGATTCTCCTGGTATACGACCATCTTGTCCTTGCCAGCCTCGGTTTTGAATTCCACAGTAATTAGCCCTGGAACATTGAGCATCATGAACTTATTCTTCCCAATCGCCGCCAATGGCGTTTCGTTTGTTCCTCCCCTATTATAACGCAGCGTATCGTTCTTAACATAAATCCTTCGAGAGAGGGCAGATTTCTCATGCCAAAAATAATTTTCAAAAGCCGCCAGTTCTTCGGAATTCAATACAATGGTCTTAGGGTCCTTTTCTTTTTTCCCGGCCTTGGGAGTTTCGATTTCCGATTCTAAAAACAAATCAGCTACTTGTAACGACAAGCTGGCAGGATTTGAATCGGAAAAATTGCTAAAAACAGAAATGGTTATATCCTGGTCTGGAAATCTACCCAAATAGGAACGGTAACCCGCATCGGCGCCACCATGTTGAATCTGCTTAATTCCTTTATAGGGGGTTACGAATTGCCCGTAAGCTCCATTGAACGTTTTGCCATTGTTCAAGACGGCCAAAGTGTTCATTTGTTCAACTAGGGGCTTTATTTTCTCTGATGGCCTGTTCAAATGATGGCCCCAAAGACTTAAATCCTCAACCGTTGTAAATAAACTGGTTGCCCCTACATTGGCAAAACTAAGAACACTTTTCTTATATCCTGATTTTGTGGACTCATAGGAGTATGCCCTGTTCCTTACGATCCTTTCATGGTCATCGTAGAATTGGGAATTGGTCATTTGTAAGGGCTCGAATATATGTTCTTGTGTAAATTGGTAAAATGTTTTGCCCGAAACCCGAGCTACTACTTCAGCCAATAAGGTGAAACCCGTATTACAATAGTTGTACTCTTCTCCTGGATCAAAATTCAATGCTTTTTGTTTGGTGACCAGTTTGAGAATATGCTCTTTGGTGATTACATCATCATTGCGCCATCCTGCCATTCCGAGTAGCTCCCATTGATCCCGCATACCGCTAGTATGTGTTGCCAAGTGTCGAAGCGTTATGAGTTTACCAAAATCGGGTACTTCAGGAATGTATTTTCTAATATCATCATCAAGGGAAAGTTTGCCCTGAGTTGCCAAAAGCAAAATTGAGTACACCGTGAACTGTTTTGAAACCGATGCCACGTGAAAAATGGTCGACGGTGTAACGGGAATATCGTACTCCAAATTGGCACTGCCATAGCCCTTTTTAAATACTATTTCGCCATCTTTCATTACGGCCACAGCCGCTCCTGGTTTCGCAATGGAATCAAAATCCTTGAATATCGCGTCTATTGATTCTTCCATGGCACTTTTCACCATAAAAGAATCCGCACTTTGTGCCTGGATCTGACTTATAGTGTTCAAAAGAAAAAATATACTGGCAATCATTACTTTCTGTCTCATTTATTTTAGTATTCGAGGTGCTTGTTATTAATGTAAGATATAGAAAATAAATTCAATTTTTGGCAATCCAGTAATTCGTTATATTTGAAGGTCTACGTATTTTAACTAAATTCCAAATAGCCTTTAATAATCAACCTCTATGAAAAAATTAGCATCTGTACAACGAATCCTAATTGTGATTATCGCCCTGTTAGGGTTTCAACCCGTGATAGGTCAGGCAAGTCCCTTGCACAATTATGATGAATTGGTCAACCTGTTCAAGGAATGGCGTGCCTTTGAAACCCCTCCTTTGAAGGATGGTGCCCCAGATTATACGGCGGAAACATTTGAAAAGCGTTGGCCTGAATTCAAGGAATTGCAGGCCAAATTACTTGCCCTGGATGTTGCGGATTGGCCTGTTGAACAACAGGTAGATTGGAACATAGTAAAGGCAGAAATGAACGGCTATGATTTTAACCAACGAGTTCTAAAACCTTGGGTACGCGATCCTGCATTTTATAAATCGCTCTGGATGTCGCGCAGTGATGTCCCCGCACATGAAGGTCCCACACATCATGGTACTACAGAAATTTGGACTTATGAATTTCCATTGGACAAAACCGAAAAAGCGAGATTGTTGGGCGACCTTAGTATCATTCCGTCTTTGAACGAACAGGCAAAACTAAACCTCACTGGAAATGCCAAAGAACTTTGGATTGCCGGGATACGTGATATACAAATCCAGAGTGAAAATCTAAAGCAATTATTGCAATGGCCTCATATCAAAAAGAATGCAGATTTGACATTGGCGATTAAAAGAGCTATTGTTTCAACCGATAGCCTTGTGGTTTGGTTACAGAACGAAGCGCCATCAAAAACAGGCTCTTCGGGTATTGGCAAGGAAAACTATACCTGGTATCTACAAAATGTACATTTGGTTCCCTTGACTTGGGAAGATGAGGTGATGCTCCTAAAACGCGAATTGGCCCGTGCATGGTCTTCCTTAAAGCTCGAAGAACATAGAAATCGAAATTTACCGAAACTAACTGATGCAAGCTCCCCGGAAATGTATGCCGTATTGGCCGAAAAATCGGCCCAAAGTCTGCTTACTTTTTTAGAGAAGGATGATATGCTCACCGTAAAGGATTATTTTGCTCCTGCTTTACGACCCCATATGGGAAAATTCATCCCTGCAGAAAAACGTAATTTTTTCTGGATCGTTACCCATTATGATCCTCGACCGCTATATTCCCATTTTTACCATTGGTTTGAATTGGCGCGAATGGATACAGAACCGCATAAAAGCAAGATTCGCCGTGGTCCCTTATTATACAATATTTTCGATTCACGCAATGAAGGCACAGCAACTGCCGTAGAAGAAATGTTTATGCATGCAGGTCTGTACGAAGACAACCCTAGGGCCAGGGAACTGGTGTATATCATGATTGCACAACGGGCTGCAAGAGGGTTGGGGTCTCTTTACGCCCATGCCAATGAAATGAGCATGGAAGAGGCAGGTAGCATCCATTCGGAATATACCCCGCGGGGATGGATGAAGACCGAAAAGGAACTGTTACTTTTTGAGCAACATCTGTATCTGCGTCAACCGGGTTATGGCAGCAGTTATATCACCGGCAAATACCTGCTTGAAAATGCAATGGCCGAGTTCGCTAAAATGAAGGAAGCAAGAAAAGAACCTTTTCTAATGAAGGACTTTTTTGATCAATTGAATGCTATTGGTAATATCCCGATCGCTTTAGGGCATTGGCAAATGACCGGCAGCAATGAACATTTGAAACACATCATGAAATAACACACCTTTAAGATGAAGACCAAAGTATGCCTGATCCAAGATAGCCCCGTTTTCTTTGACAAAGCCAAAACCTTGGAAAAGGTTGGGAAACTCACAACGAAGTATGCTAAAGAAGGATGTAAACTCATTGTTTTTCCAGAATCTTTTGTACCCGGCTATCCTCGAGGATTTGATTTCGGAGCCACTATCGGAAGCCGTACATCGGAGGGTAGAACACTTTATAATGAATATCATCAGCATAGTTTTGATACGGAAAGTGATGATTTGAAAAAAATGGAAGAACTGGCAAAATCGCAAAATGTGTATTTGGTCCTAGGCGTAACCGAAAAAGACGGTACTACCGGTAGTCTTTTTTGTTCCATGTTGTATATCTCTCCCGAAGATGGCTTAATGGGGGTACATCGCAAAATAAAACCTACTGGCACCGAGCGCATTGTTTGGGCTGAAGCTGATGGAAAATCCCTGACAACCTTTCAAACCAAAATCGGGAAATTAGGTGGTCTCATATGTTGGGAAAATTATATGCCTTTGGCACGAATGGCTATGTATAGAAAAGGAGTGGAAATCTATATTGCACCCACAGCCGATTCCCGTAAGGAGTGGACTTCGACAATGGTACATATTGCTTTGGAGGGAAGGTGTTTCGTATTAGGCTGCAATCAGTATTTCACCAAAAGCATGGTTCCAGAAAAATACCACCATTTGGTAAAAAATGAACCTGAAACTATGTGCACAGGTGGTAGTATCATTGTTTCCCCATTGGGCAAGATAATCACAGGACCGTTGTTCAATGCAGCAGGGGCTTTGATCGCTGAATTGGATCTTAATGGGATCAATGAAAGTAAATTGGATTTTGATGTTGTTGGACATTATGCCAGAGATGATATCTTTCTATTGACTATTAAGAACCAACCGGAAATGGGAAAAGAAAAACACTCCACTTCAAAGGAAAAGCCGTAAAAGAATAATAAGTATTGGTAAATTAACTACACCCTGCTCGCCAAGGATTTCATGGCATTGATAAAGTGATCCAATTCATCAGTCGTTGTATATACATTAGGGGTTATCCTGCACCCTTGAACATTGGCATAATCAATGGCAACGGTAAAAATTTTAAATTCATCCATGAGTACTTTGGCTAAATCAGCAGGTTCCATATGGGTAATCCCTACATTGGCTATTCCACAAGAACGATGTTCCTCTAATGGCGTATTTATAACAATATGCTTCACTCCACGTAATTGATCACTCCAATACCGCTGTATATAGCGCATTCTTTTCTCCTTTCTTTGAATGCCGATCATTTCGAGATAATCAATGGCATCATTAATAGCGAGGTCAGTATGCACAGGATGTGTTCCTGTATGGTTCAACCGTTGAATTTTGTTGTCATTCTTGATATAGTCAGCCAACAAGGGCCAGATTTTAGGAATCTTTTCCTTTGATACGTAGAGCAGACCTGCTCCCAATGGAGTACTTAACCATTTATGCAGGCTAGAACCATAATAATCACAATGCAGGTCTGTAATGTTCACATCAATATGACCAATGCAATGTGCCCCATCAACCATGACCTCTACGCCATGCTTATGTGCCATATCGCAAATCTTCCGAATAGGAAGAATGTGTCCTGTAATATTGATCATATGGCAAACCATGATCAATTTGGTTCTAGGGGTAATCTGGTCTTCGTACAATTTTACAATTTCTTCATCATTCGCTGGATGATTGGGAACGGAAACCACTTTGTTGACAACCCCATAACGTTTTGCAATCTGGTTAAAATGGTCTTGCATGGAGCCATAATCCTGTTCTGCAAATACCGCTTCGTCTCCTTCTTCCCATGGGAATCCGCCTATAATCATATCCAATGATTCTGTGGTATTGCGCGTAATTATAAGTTCCTCGGAAGGCACACCTACCATTTTTGACAACCGGGCCGCAATTTTGTTTTTATTGTCCCACTGAACAGTACGCATATAATGAGATCCTTCATAATTCACCATTTTTACATGTTCGATAAACTTATGGAGTGTGGGTTGCGGTGTAAAATTATAGTACCCATTTTCAAGGTTTATATAATCTGGTTTCAAGGCATAGTCCTTACGAATCCGTTTCCAAAATTCAGTATCATTGTCCTTAGGATAAGGATCTTCATTGTATATCGACTGCGCCTGTAAACCCATTGTAAAAAATGGGGATACTAGGGCCGCTTGGCCAATACGCTTAAGAAATTGTCTTTTTTCCATGTTTACCGTTTATTGGTCTTTTAAGTTATTATTGGAAATGTAAATTGGAGCACTGCCGAAGTGCTTTCAGCAGTGCTCATAGTGACTATTCTTATATTATTAATCTACAATTGGTGGTGCGCCGGCATTCTGCAATAGTTTTTCTACACGGGGAACATCGGTCTCCAAAAACTTGAACAGTTCTGGCATTATACCCGAAAATTGTTTTTTGGCCAATTCCAAACTTTCCATTTGCATTTTTGTAGGTCCATAACTGTTGCCAAAGAATCCCCGTTGAGCTATCATAAGGCGATTACCGATAGTTGGTTCATCTTTTTCACCAACCTCGGCCTTGGCCGAATTACCAAACAAGGCAATATTCAATGCATGCATGGTCTGCTGCAGTTTCACAACTTCGTTCTCCAATGTTCCTGGAGGTGCATTCACATACCTCAATGCCTTGTTAAATGCCTTGACCTTTTTACTTGCTTTTTCAAAATCATGCATTGATACATCTACTTTAGTCGCAAAATCCTTCAATTCGCTTTTATAGCTCGCTATCCTATCGGCATTAGGATTTTTTAGTACATTTTTTCGAATGCGCTCAACCGTAAACTCCTGGGGTATTCCCAATTGGGTGACAACACCATCTACAGATTTAAACAAAGTGGCTGTATAATTGCCTGGATCTACTGCTGCGGTTCTTCGGAACCGCGGATTTTCATTTTCTTTGGCAGTGGTCAGGGTTGTTTTCATGGATTGGGTCAAATCCCAAGAAACTTGCTGGAAACCTTTTTTTAGAGGCCCATTGATCCTTGCCACGACCTTATTGTCAGAATTCTTGACCATTAGAACAGCTGTCGGTTTAGTCTGGTTTTTTTCATTCTCCAAAGCATCCCATCCCGGGAATGGAATATCTTTTTTTGCTTTTTTAAGCTCTTTTTCCTTTTCTTTTCGACTATCGGCCATGCTCTTGTCTGGATCTGACAGATAGTAGTTGAAAACGGCCCCGTAGGGTGGGT
>JAHHKH010000414.1 GCA_018679695.1 Maribacter sp. | reverse complement strand
GCTTCCGGCTGTCGCAAGACACATTATTATCAATTCGTATTGGATGAGACCCAATTGCCATATCAATTTTTAGATGTAGAGGCCAATGAAGACCATGCTGAAGAATTGCGTGGCCTTTATACAAACCATAAATTAAATTTTCCTGCCATCACCATTGGAAACAAAAAGTTGAGAAACCCTAGGAAAGAAGATTTAATAAAATGGATAAATAAACTAATTCCTGGCAGACTGCCAATAATTCACGATATTAATAACCAGCAATTCATTTTGGATATTAATGGTGACAACGCTCATGTGGATTATACCCTTAAAGATGGCCAAATGCTTTTGGTGCATTCAGAAGTCCCATATAATTTACGGGGACATGGTATTGGTAAGGTTTTGGTTGAAAAGTCTTTTGAACAATTAACCAAAGAAGGGTTTCAAGCAGTGGCTGTTTGCACTTTTATTAAGGCTATTGCAAAACGTAGCGAAAAGTGGCAATCTATAATAGGATAAGGAAAGGATCATTCATGAAACTGAACATCAAAGACACATTCAATATTGAGTTACCTGCTGATCCAAATGTAGAAAATACAAGAAGACAGGTAAAAGAGGCGTGTTTTTCATTTGTGATGCCACGAAAAACATCGAAGCCCAAAATAATCCATGTATCGCCAGAAATGTTGAAAAAAATTGGATTGACACCCAAAGATGGTAAAAGCGATACCTTCTTGAGGGTATTTACAGGCAATGGGATTCTTCCCACTACAAAACCTTATGCCATGTGTTATGGGGGTCATCAGTTTGGAAATTGGGCTGGACAATTGGGCGATGGTCGTGCCATAAATTTATGTGAAGTTGAGCATAAGAAAGAACGATGGGCATTGCAATTAAAAGGAGCTGGAGAAACCCCCTACTCTAGAACCGCCGATGGCTTGGCAGTATTGCGCTCTTCTATTCGAGAATACCTGTGCAGTGAGGCTATGTTTCATCTGGGTGTTCCGACCACCAGGGCATTATCCCTTGCAATTACCGGTGACCAAGTATTACGTGATGTAATGTACGACGGAAACCCCGAATATGAAAAAGGAGCTATTGTTTGTAGAACTTCACCATCATTTATTCGTTTTGGGAATTTTGAGATTTTTGCAGCAAGAGGAGATATACCGAACCTTAAAAAGTTAACCAATTATACCATAAAACATTTCTTTCCTCATCTTGGAAAACCCTCCAAGGAAAGCTATTTACAGTTCTTTAAGGAAGTGTCTGAGCGAAGTTTGGCCATGGTCATCGAATGGCAGCGTGTAGGATTCGTACATGGTGTTATGAATACCGATAATATGTCTATTCTGGGCCTAACCATAGATTACGGACCTTATGGATGGCTGGAAGGTTATGATCATGGATGGACACCCAACACAACCGACCGTCAATTTAAGCGCTATAAATATGGAAGTCAGCCAGATATTGTTTTATGGAATTTATACCAGCTGGCCAATGCCTTATATCCCATAATTGAAGAGACAAAAGGTCTGGAAACCATATTGGCTGAATATAGGGCCTCTTATAACGACCAATATTTAAAAATGATGCGGTCCAAATTGGGCCTTTTCAGTAATGTTGAAGAAGATAAATTACTAATAAAGGATTTAGAGGAAAATCTGCAATTGACCGAAACTGACATGACCATATTCTTCAGAAACCTTGGTAACTATGAAACCGGAAGTCCCGCTAAAGCCCTTAAAATTGTTTCATATGCGTTTTATGTCCCTTCTGAAGTTAACCGCACGGTGAAAGAGAAATGGAATAATTGGTTTGAGCAATATGACAATCGATTATTACTGGAACATTCTTCGTCAAAAGAACGAAAGGTTAAAATGAATCGGGTAAATCCTAAATATGTACTGCGAAATTACATGGCACAACTGGCCATCGATGATGCTGATAAAGGGGATTATAAATTGATAGACGAATTGTTCACTATGCTTAAAAAACCCTATGCCAATCAACCAGAAAATGAAAAATGGTTCGCCAAACGTCCTGATTGGGCGAGACATAAAGTGGGATGTTCCATGCTCTCATGCAGTTCTTAATGAGGTTGCTAGACTACATACAATTCATCCCTGTTGGTTACTCTGAAGTACTTTACAAACAAAGAAAATATGGTGTTACACGATCCAATTTCAACAAGGGCAGAAGTATTAAGGTCTTTGCCGAAGAATTGGGAGGTAACGATGTTATAAGTTTGAATTTCTACATCACCGCTACATCGGAAAGCTTAAAGCCCTGTGAAATGCCTGAACAAAAGGTAATTGATTTTTTAATGAATATAGAACTTATATGAATTTATGGAAACGTCTTAATACAACTTAAGGTGTCGTTTCACAATATTACAATCAACGATATGCAATTAGGTTTGGGTACTGCAGCATTGGGAAGACCCCAATATATTAATTTACGCCAGGAAAGTAAGTCGGGTTTTGATTTGGAAACTTTTAAATCAAACAGTTTCAGTGTGCTTGATAAAGCCTACCAACTTGGAATACGCTATTTCGATACGGCACCGGGATATGGAATTGCTGAAAAAATTGTCTTGGATTGGTTAAAAACAATAAATGACAAGACTATAAAAGTTGCCACAAAATGGGGCTACACCTATGTGGCAAACTTTGATGCCAAAGCTAAAGTGCATGAACTGAAAGAGCATAGTTTGGCAAAATTGAATGAACAATGGGAAGTGTCTAAAGGTTTATCATCCTACTTACAAATATATCAAATACATTCAGCAACATTGGAAACAAAGGTTTTGGAGAATAATTCGGTTTTAGAGCGTTTGGCATTTTTAAAAGAGGAACATAAACTTCAAATGGGTATTACAACTACTGGCATGAATCAAGTAGAAGTAATAAAAAGAGCTTTGGACGTATCAATTAACGGCGCACAATTATTTGATGCCTTTCAAGTAACGTATAATATATTGGATCAAAGTATAATGTCAATGGCTCATGAATTAAATAAGCAAGGGAAAAAACTCATTGTAAAAGAAGCGTTGGCCAATGGACGTATTTTTAGGAATGATAAATTTGCACATTACAGTAATTTATATAACGCCCTTGAAACCATGGCATTAAAACATGGAGTTGGCGTTGATGCTATAGCCCTTAATTATTGTGGTAATACCATCCCGGAAAGCATGGTGCTTAGCGGTGCTTCCAACCTTATGCATTTAGAGGGCAATATCAATGCCAAATCGTTTACACTTAGTGAAGATGAATTGCGACGATTGAATGCCTTTGGAATTTCGGAAGTCCTGTATTGGGATGAACGCAAACTACTGGCTTGGAACTGAACATAATTAATTAAGACAAATGAACTTGCATTTACAAATAACCAAAATTTCTTGAAGCTTGTTCAATAGGTTGAGGCCAGCGGAACACTTTGCTGTTTATGGTACAAATTGTAGCAAATTGTCATAATCACTTTATGGTTTGGATTCAAATAATACACTTTTTGTGTTGGATTTAAGATCAATTAATTCCTGAATAATGTTAGAGCTTAAAAAAATCGGATTTGGAGGTGGTTGCCATTGGTGTACCGAAGCGGTATTTCAATCTTTGATTGGTGTGTCCAAGGTAGAACAAGGTTTTATTGCATCAACTGGGGAAAACAGCAGCTTCTCAGAAGCTGTCATTGTTCACTATAACCCCAATACAATACCGTTGCATCTATTGGTTGAAATTCATTTAAGAACCCATAAGAGTACGGTCAATCACCAGATGCGTTCCAAATATCGTTCGGCCATATATGTATTTTCGAAAGGGGAACGTAATGAAGTTAAACAGATGCTTCTGTCAATACAAAAAGAGTATGCTAAAAATCTAATTGTCCTCGTACTATTGTTTCATAAATTTAAACCTTCTGAAGAGCAGTTTGCCAACTACTATTATAAAAATCCGAAAAAACCTTTTTGCATAAATCACATTGACCCAAAATTAAGAATCTTGTTGAAACAATTTTCCAATCAAGTCAATATGAAAAAGTTAAATATTTAAAAGATTCCAGAGGGGCAATTCCCGAACAAAAAAGTATATTTGGGACGTTTGTTATTTTGGCACGGTAGAGACAATTATTATTATAAAAGGTTAACGGCTTAATCTATTTCGTTACGAATTCGTATTATTAACCATAAATCCTGATAGAAACAAGTGCCTTAGTAAGAAATAAAAATTCTAAATAAATAACCTTAAACCAAACCAATATGGGCAAAATGTCGACAACAAAAATCAATATTTATTTTATTACCATTGTGATAACCCTTGGGGGGTTATTGTTTGGTTATGATACTGGAGTAATAAACGGCACCCAATTTTATTTTTCAAAATATTTTGAATTAACGGGGGCTCTAAAAGGTTTTATTGTGAGTAGCGCCCTCTTAGGGGCTTTGGCAGGTGCTGCGTCGGCAGGCCTTATAAGTAAGGCTATTGGAAGAAAAAAATCATTGATCATTGCAGCGGTGCTTTTTATGATTTCAGCCTGGGGTTCCGGGTTGCCAAGTATGCTGCCAGAATCGACCACATTGTTGGTCGTATTCAGACTTATAGGGGGTGTTGCCATAGGTATGGCCTCTATGAACGCCCCAATGTACATTGCTGAGATAGCTCCTGCAAAGAACAGGGGGATATTAGTGACCTTTTATCAACTGGCAGTTGTTATTGGGTTTTTTGTTGTTTTCCTAGTTACTTATTTCATTGGAGCCAAACTGAGCGAAAGTGAAAATATCGCTTTTGGATGGCGCAACATGTTTTGGTCGGAATTGATACCGGCCGGACTATTCTTGATCTTATTGTTTTTTGTACCCAAAAGTCCGCGTTGGTTAATGATCAAAGGAAAAGAAGAAGAAGCTGAAAACATTTTGACAAGAATACATGGCTCGGATATCGCCACCAAGGAAATAAAGGAAATCAGGGATTCGATCAAGGCGGAAAGTACTGCAGTAAAAGCCTCGATTTTTAGTAAGACCATGTTACCCATTGTCATCATTGGTACCATATTATCAATATTGCAACAGTTTACAGGAATCAATGCGGTACTCTATTATGGTGCCGATATTTTTGAACAAGCTCTAGGTTTTGGACAAGACGACATTTTATTACAACAAATATTACTCGCTACGGTCAACTTGGTATTTACTTTTATAGCGATGTTCACCGTAGATAAATTAGGTAGAAAACCGTTACTGATTATTGGTGGCTTTGGAATGTTGGTAGGTTTTCTGATAATGGGCTTCACCTTATATTTCAGTGATTATTCCCAGCTGAATTCAGCCGGTTTACCCACAATTTCTACTTTTGAAGGTATATTAAGTTTAATTGGTGTTTTAATCTTTATAGGTGCATTCGCGATGTCGATGGGTCCGATAGTTTGGGTATTGTTATCTGAGATTTTTCCCAATAAAATTAGAAGTGCGGCCATGTCTGTCGCAGTGGCAGGCCAATGGTTGGCCAATTATTTTGTATCACAGACCTTCCCCATAGTTGTTGAGAGTGATACCAATAGACTGATTATGGATGGCGGAACATGGAACAATGCCCTACCCTATTTTCTATTTTCAGGATTTATAGTGATTATCATCTTGTTCGTTTGGAAATATATCCCTGAAACCAAAGGCAAGACATTGGAAGAAATGGAAGCCGTATTTACAAAAAAATAGGTTAGATCAAGATCGTCTTTTGATCTCATCCTATGAAAATGAAAAGCCCTGCAGTTTATGCAGGGCTTTTATGTTTTACGGCTTATTTTTAATGTATATCTGATGATCTTTCGCAATCAAATTTAAGTATACATCACTTTTTCCAAAAAGGATGAACAAAGAAAACCCCGACACTTACTACGGTCAGGGTCTACTTGAAAATTTCTAAGGACATTGCCTACCCCTTTACACTAGCTAATTTAGCATGTTTAATGTTATTTATTTTAAGGTCTTGCAATACATTCACAGCTTCCTCTATATATACATCCTTGGCGAGGTCTTTATGCCAACGGTCTCTCTTTTCCCTTAAAACAGAATCTTTCGTAAACAATTCTTCCTCATACTTTAAAGATTCAAAGGTTAACTTGGAATCATATTCCAAAATGGATTTAAAGTAATCCGATCTTGCCTTGTCTTTCATCACTTCAGCCTTATAAATGTCATAGTTCAAAGAAATCAGGTTATCATCCTGCTCGGATTTTATCCATTTGGCATTTTCCTCAATTAACTTTATCTGAGGATTGGCATCCATTCTTCTTTTACTATTTGCAATAGTTTGCTCATAATCAATATAGCCGTCCCACAACTCATAATCGGCAGGTGTTATCTTATCCCATTTCAACGGGTTCGATTGATCTCTTTCACCTAAATCTATATAGCTATATTTATCTGGAACAACCACGTCGCTTTTAACACCTTCCAACTGGGTAGACCCACCATTTATCCTATAAAACTTCTGTGTGGTCAACTTAATGGCTCCCAAATCGCCGTGCTCATTGCTACGGACGATATTATCCAAAGGAATTACATTCTGAACGGTTCCTTTACCAAATGTTTGCTTACTACCTATTACGATAGCCCTTTTATAATCCTGCATTGCTGCAGCCAAAATTTCGGAGGCCGAAGCGGAAAGTTCATTCACCAAAATGACCAAAGGACCATCCCATTGAATGCGTTCATCCTTATCATCGTATACATCCTTTCCTTTGCCATTGGAGCGTACTTGAACTATTGGGCCATCCTTTATAAATAAACCTGCCATTTCAACAACGGTCTTCAATGAACCGCCACCGTTATCACGTAGGTCTAGAATCAGCCCTTCGGCACCTTCCTGTTTTAATCTTTCTACCTCTTTCGCAACATCGGTTGCCGCATTACGTTCAGAATAATCATTAAAATCAACATAAAACTTAGGAAGATTGATGAGACCAAATTGTTGGTCATCCTTTATGATATTCGCTGATTTTGCATACGACTCCTCCAATTCAACCACATCACGTGTAAGTGAGATTACATCAATTGCGCCATCTACCTTTCTCACGGTAAGGTCCACAACAGTACCTTCAGGACCCTTTATCAATTTAATGGCATCATCCAAACGCATACCAACTATATCGATTGGGTCTTCACCATCCTGACCAACCCTGATTATTTCGTCACCTACCTCAAGGCGTTTGTCTCTCCATACCGGACCTCCTGAAATAATCTCAACAATTTTTGCTCCTTCAGGTTTCTTTTGCAAACGTGCTCCAATACCTTCGAACTTTCCTGACATACTAACATCAAACTTCTCTTTATCATCAGGGGCGAAGTAAAAGGTATGGGGGTCAAATTCATCTACTATGGTATTGATATATTGAACGAACCAATCCTTGCGTTCCAAATCGTCGATAAAGTCAAAAAACTCATCCAAGGTCTTTTGTGTGGATTCCCTTGCTTCTTTTTCGGCCTCCTCAGGTGTGAGAATTTTTTTCTTATTATTCGTATCAGAGAATTCAGCATCCTTTTTAGATCTGGACAACTTGGAATCGTAGGTGCCCAAGGTCGCATACTTCAATTGCTTTCTCCATCTTTCCATTAATTCGGATTTCGAGGAAGCAAAAAGTTCATTCTCATAGTTTATACTAATACTTTCTTCGACATCATAGTCAAACGGATCTGCCAAAACTTGTTTGTAAATATCCTTGGCATCCTGCATTCTGGTCATTAATCTCTCATAAACCAAATTGAAGAAAGCAATATCGGTGTTCTTGATTTGATCGTCTATTTGAAATTTGTATTTCTCGAATTCCATGATATCATCCTCAAGAAAATATCTTTTTGTGGGATCAAGAATATCGATAAAATCCTCGAATACGTTTACAGAAAAATCATCATTGATATCTTTTGGTTCATAGTGCCCTCTTTCCAGAACATACGTAATCAAATCCAACAACAATTTGTCCTTGTCATCATTTTCGAAAGATTTATTGGTAAAGCTGCAAGAAGCAACAGCAACCAGTAATGCGATAAGGGCGTAGGCTAGATTCCTTTTCATAAAAATATCCTTTGTTATTAATTATTGATCCTTACTTCTTACAGATAAGGACTCCAAAAACATGTTTCTAGAACATAACGAGATCCCTAATATACTGAAAAAACCGTGCCAGTACTGTACAAGCAGCCATTAAATTTTTGTTAAACACCATATGGGAACATATCTTTTTTTAAACGTATTTTTACCCAAGAAAGTATATGAAATGGAAAAACCCCTGATTTTAGTTACAAATGATGACGGAATTACAGCTCCAGGATTACGTGCCCTAATTCGTTTTATGGCTGATATTGGGGAAGTTGTGGTAGTTGCACCTGACAGTCCCCAGTCGGGCATGGGTCATGCCATAACCCTTGATAGCACCTTATATTCAAGTAAAATCAAGGTCGATTTAAAAGATGGTGCAGTTGCCGAATATAGCTGCAGTGGAACACCGGCTGATTGTGTTAAATTGGCACTGCAGGAATTATTAGATCGCAAGCCCGATATCTGCATAAGCGGAATTAACCATGGTTCAAATTCTTCAATAAATGTGATTTATTCAGGCACAATGAGTGCTGCAATAGAAGCGGGTATAGAAGGTATACCGGCAATTGGTTTCTCATTGTGCGATTACTCGTGGAATGCTGATTTTGAATCATCCGGGAACGCAATAAAAAGAATAGTTCAAGAAGCCTTAAAAAATACAATGCCAAAAGGTGTGGTTCTAAACGTGAACATACCCAAAATGCAGAATGAATTACCCAAGGGCATTAAGATTTGTAGGCAAGCCCGTGCGAACTGGAAAGAGAAATTCGATAAACGCACAAATCCAATGGGCAAGGATTACTATTGGCTCACCGGCGAATTTGAATTGTTGGACAAAGGGGAAGATACCGATGAATGGGCACTTTCCAATGGTTTTGTCTCAATAGTACCCACGCAATTTGACCTTACCGCACATCATGCCATTCAAAGTATAAATAATTGGAATTTACATGAACACTAAAAAGGAGATTATCATAGGTTTTATCGTGGGCCTTATTGCCAATACAATTGGAGTCTTGATTTATATTCTTTTGTTTTCCGATTTGGGAATAACCGAAACGTTTGAAGCTGCCATACAACAGGGGCATGTCGGAAGTCTCCTCGCCTTGGGCGCTATACTGAATTTGGTTGCCTTTTTTGGATTTTTAAAATTGCGAAGGGACCAAAGGGCCAAGGGCGTATTGATCGCTACGATACTTACTGCCTTGGTAATTCTATATTACAAAGTATTTTAATATGAAATACTATATCATCGCTGGGGAGGCATCAGGAGATCTTCATGGTTCAAACCTTATTAAAGCCTTGAAAAATAAGGATTCGAAGGCCATTGTCAGATGTTGGGGCGGCGATTTAATGCAAGCAGCAGGCGGTATTTTGGTAAAACACTACAGAGAAATGGCCTTTATGGGATTCTTGGAGGTTTTATTGAACCTTTCTACAATCTATAAGAGCATTAAATTCTGTAAAAATGATATTGCCCAATTTAATCCCGATGTCATTATTTTTATAGATTATTCCGGTTTCAATCTGCGAATCGCAAAATGGGCAAAGCAGCAGAATTATAGGACTAATTATTACATTTCACCACAAATTTGGGCTTCACGGGAAGGTAGGATCAACGGGATAAAAAGGGATATTGACGCCATGTATGTTATTCTTCCTTTTGAAAAAGAATTCTACGAGAAGAAACATGGCTTCCCAGTAAATTTCGTTGGCCATCCATTAATTGATGCCATTGGCGATCGAAAAAAGGTCGATGAAAAGAAATTCAGGATTGAAAACAACTTGGACAAGGGTAATCGCATTGTCGCCTTGTTGCCTGGAAGTCGCAAACAGGAGGTACAGAAAATGCTTCGAATAATGCTATCTGTCAGCAACGAATTTCCCGAATATTACTTTGTGATTGGTGGTGCACCTAGTTTGGATGAAGAATTTTACAAGCCGTTTTTAAAAAATGCCAATATTGGATTTGTGGCCAATAAAACCTATGATTTATTGAATGTATCCCATGCCGCCTTGGTGACCAGTGGTACCGCAACTTTGGAAACAGCATTGTTCAATGTTCCTCAGGTTGTTTGCTATAAGGCCAATTGGCTCTCCTATCAAATCGCCAAGCGAATTATTACCCTGAAGTATATTTCACTGGTAAATTTGATAATGGATAAGGAAGTAGTGAAAGAGCTTATACAAAATGACCTCAATACTAAAAACCTAAAAAAAGAACTGATCGAAATACTCGATGGTAAAGGCCGTGAAAATCAATTGAAGGCCTATGATCTTCTTAGAAAAAAGCTCGGAGGAAAAGGGGCAAGTGAGAAGGTGGCAATTCAAATTGCAGAAAATTCTTAAATTTGATATCCAAGGACTAGTACCTTTCTTTGGATGAAAAGAATATTTCCATTTATTTTAATCTTGTTTTTTTTAGGCAGCTGTGTGGTCAAAAAGAAAACTACCTATGCTAAGGAGCGTAAAATTACGGTCGAAGCTTCCTCAGATAATAAGGTAACCGAAATTGATAGTACTGTTCTAAAGGCGCCAACGTCAGATTCACCTTCTTCCAAAGCCAATGACATCATCAATACCGCACTTACCTATTCAGGCGTTCGATATAAATACGGTGGAACCACCAGTAAAGGCATGGACTGTTCAGGATTACTCTATGTTTCTTTCAAAGAGCATGATATTCCCATTCCAAGAATTTCCAATGAAATGGCCAATGAAGGTAAGCGTATTCGGGTAAATCAAGTTGAAAAGGGGGATCTATTGTTCTTTAAAACCACACGAAAGGGGAAAAAAATCAATCATGTAGGTTTGGTAGTTGCCGTAGAAGATGATGAAATCAAATTTATCCATGCTTCAACTTCCAGAGGGGTTATCGTTTCTTCCTTACGGGAAGGTTATTGGAATTATGCTTTTGTAAAAGCAACAAGAATCCTCTAAATGCATCTGCTGAAATTTATTCCCATAAAATTGACAATTCTGTTGGTTTTGGGGATTCTGTTTGGTTATTTTTTTGATACTGGAGTTGAGTTTCCATTACTACTTGCCTTGGTTTTTCTGTGCGCTCTTGGCTTTATCCTCGTTAAGGAAAAAAAGGCCATTGGTATTTCTTTTGGATTGATTGCAGCACTGACTACTTTCTGTCTTGGCATTCTCCTTATGGCTAGGGTCGAACCTAAAAATGCAAATGACCATTATTTGAATATCATATCAGTTGAACCACAAAACTGGAAATTAAAGGTTACAGAGGTTTTAAAATCAACCGCTTATTCAGACCGTTATTTTTCAGAAGTATCGGAATACAATTCTTTCAAGGCTTCAGGAAAAATAATTCTTACTAAGGCAATCGATTCGACAAGTCGAAAATTTCAGGTAGATGATGAACTCGTAGTGGTTGCGCCTAAAGATGAAGTTAAGCCGCCTTTGAATCCACATCAATTCAATTACAGGAATTATATGTTGAATCAGGGGGTTTTTCATCAACTAAAGTTGAATACGACCAATTATGCTTTGCTTGAAAACCCTTCGAGAACTATTAAGGGTTATGCCGCATCCTTGCGTCAAAACATCATAGATAAATTAAAGCAAACTGATTTTGGTACTGATGAACTCGCAATAATACAGGCACTGTTTTTAGGACAACGTGATGATATTTCCATCGAAACTTATACAAACTATAAGAATGCTGGGGCGGTTCATATTTTAGCGGTTTCGGGTTTGCATATTGGTATTATATTATTATTACTCGAATTTCTCTTTCGCCCTATTGAAGTACTTCCAAAAGGCAAAACCATCAAGCTTATACTAATCGTATTATTGCTTTGGGGATTTGCATTGTTGGCAGGATTATCCCCATCAGTAGTCAGGGCAGTAACAATGTTCTCATTTGTAGCTTATGCACTATATTTAAATAGACCCAGTAATACCTTCAACATACTGGCTTTATCAATGTTCTTTATTCTTTTGGTCATTGATCCATTACTCTTGTTCGATGTAGGATTCCAAATGAGCTATTCAGCCGTATTTGCCATAGTTTGGATATATCCTTTCCTGCAGAAATTTTGGTTTCCCAAAAACTGGTTGCTCAGAAAGTTTTGGCAATTATTATCGGTAAGTCTGGCAGCGCAGCTTGGGGTTTTACCAATAAGCCTCTATTATTTTCATCAATTTCCCGGGTTGTTCTTTGTCTCAAACCTTTTAATTGTTCCTTTTTTAGGATTGATATTGGGCTTGGGAATTTTAGTAATCGCCTTCATACTTCTTAACATTGCACCAAATCCACTAATCGAACTCTATAATTCGATTATTGGTTTTATGAATTCTATAATTGAGTGGGTAGCCCAGCAAGAAGCCTTTATATTTAGGCATATACCATTTGATAATGTTCAATTGGTATTGGCTTATTGTTTGTTGATTTCAATGATCTGGATGTTGACCAAAAAATCCTATAAATATACTTTGGCCTTTTTAAGTTGTGTTCTCTGCCTACAGCTCTGGACACTATACAGTCAACACATCACGAATAAAAAAGAGCAATTTCTAGTGGCCCATCAGACCAAAAACTCGATCTTGGCCCATCAAAAAGGAAATCAATTGAATATTTATACTTATGATAGTATTCCCTCTAAATTTTTTACCACTCCTTTTCAAATAGGTGAAAGGATAGAGAAAATACAATTCCAATCGATTACAAATGCCTATCGGTTCAATGACAAAAAAATAATGGTATTGGACAGCCTGGGTATCTATTCAAATAATGTTGGGTTCGTTGATTACCTTATATTGACACAATCCCCTAAAATAAACCTAGATCGACTCATAGATTCATTACGACCCAAGGTGTTGATTGCCGATGGCAGCAATTATCTGAGTTACACAAAGCGTTGGGAGCAAACTTGCGCCAAAAAAGAGCTGCCTTTCCACTACACTGGGGAAAAGGGAGCATATACATTTGTTTTGGACTGAAAGAAGTTTAGGCCTATGCTGCGGCCTCTTCCTTTGTCAATTCGTGTTCATCATCTTCCGCACCATGGGTCAAAGCCTCTAATTTTTTCCTGAACAACATCACCAAGGCCCCAAAAATTATACAGAATACGGCGATACCGGTGAACACCGCAAATTCGCCAAATGAAGAGGCCGATTCACCTAACCATCCAGCTACTTTATTGCCAAATCCGGTCATGGCAAAATAAATACCCATCATGAATGAAGCATACTTGAGGGGAGCCAATTTGGTAATATAGGATAATGCTACTGGTGAAATGCATAATTCGCCCACGGTATGGAACAGGTAGGCCAATACCAACCAATACATTGCTGAGGAACCATCACTATTATATTCCGTGGCGGCCGCTGACATAAAAAAGAAACCCGTACCCATGATAATGAGACCCAAAATCATCTTGAAAAGTCCCGTTGACAATTTCCCCTTTAATTTGCGTTTCGCCCAGTACCCGGCAACCGAAGTTCCAAGGAATATGATGAACATGGCATTCAATGATTGAAACCAGGAAGCAGGAATTTCATTGCCGATAAAAGGCAAAGAAAAAGATAGTATCCTATTCGTTTTTTCCGAGGCATAAATGTTCATTAGGCCACCTGCTTGTTCAAAAGCGCCCCAAAAGACAATAACCAACATAAATGAAATGAACAATACTACAATTCTGTCCTTTTCGATTTTGGTCAATGGCTTATCCATAGCATCCTTTTCAGATTCCAACTCTGAAGCACCTAAAAAGTTACCAACATGCTTTAAGTATTTTTGGCCCAACAAATATTGGATCAAGCCCAATGCCATACCTATACCGGCCAAGCCAAACCCATAATGCCAACCATAAACTTCACCAACGGTACCAACGATCAAACTAGACAAAAATGCCCCTACATTAATACCTATGTAAAAAATAGTAAACCCTTTATCGCGCCGAATATCCCCCTGCTTATATAACCCACCAACCATTGTGGAAATATTGGGTTTTAACATGCCAACACCGGCAATTATGAACCCAAGCCCGGAGTAAAAAGCCCACATTTGCTCAATGGCCAGGACACTATGACCAATGACCAATAATATTCCACCTACTAAAACTGATTTCTTTTGGCCAAGAAATTTATCAGCTATCCAACCCCCTGGGATCGAAGCTACATAAACCAGCATGGTGTACCAACCATACAGGGCCAGGGCTTCACCATTGGTCCACCCCAAACCGGGATTGTCCTCAGTGGTTTTAGCTACTAAATAAAGTACCAAAATTGCCCGCATTCCGTAATACGAAAAACGCTCCCACATTTCAGTAAAAAATAAAATATACAGTCCTACGGGATGGCCAAAAAGTTCTCTTTGATTCGCAGGTTTACTAGTAGTTGCCATAAATTAATGTTGTTTGGTTATAAATTTTCTTTAATGAATTTGGTCATTTTATTATAAAGGTGCAAGCGTGTATTGCCTCCATAGATCCCATGGTTCTTGTCTGGGTAAATGGCCCATTCAAATGGTTTATTCGCCTGTATCAAAGCCTCTACCATACGCATGGTATTTTGTACATGAACATTATCATCGCCAGAACCATGCACCAATAAGTATTTTCCTTTTAAGAGCTCTGGATAGTTAAAGGGCGAATTATCGTCATAACCACCAGGATTCTCAGTTGGTGTTAGCATAAATCGTTCGGTATATATCGTATCATAAAAGCGCCATGAGGTAACCGGGGCTACCGCAATCGCTGTCTCAAATACATCATTACCTTTTAAAATGCAGTTGGTCGACATGAAACCTCCGTAGCTCCATCCCCAAATACCGGTCCGTTTTTCGTCGATATAAGTAAGTTCACTCAACTTTTTGGCTGCCGCAATTTGGTCCTCTACCTCGTACTTACCTAATTCCTTTTGGGTTACTTTTTTAAAATCCCTTCCTTTTAAACCCGTTCCCCTACCATCTATGCATGCAATGATATAACCTTCTGAAGCCAGCATTTGATGCCAATAGTCATTCGCACCTCCCCAGCGGTTGGCAACAGATTGTGATCCAGGACCGCTATATTGAAAAAGTAGAAGGGGATATTCCTTAGAAGTATCAAAATCATTGGGCTTGATCATGTACATATTCAATTCGTTTCCATTTATTGCCAAAGTTGAAAATTCCTTTGGTGCCACCTCATAACCTTTTAGTTTGTCCACGAGCGACTGATTATCCTTAATATCCTTTATTTTATCGCCCGTAAGCGCCTTATGCAAGGTATATTTATAAGGTATGGATGCACTGGAATACGTATTGATATAATAACCGAAATCCGCGCTAAATGCAGCGGAATTTGTGCCTATTTGGGTTGTAAGTTCTTTTTTTCGCTTTCCATTACTTTCTATACTGTAAACGCCTCTGTTAATAGAGCCATTTTCGGTAGACTGATAGTAAATCCTATCCTCATTTTGGTCATAGCCATAATAATCTGTCACTTCCCAATCACCCTCGGTGATTTGGTTCATTAGCGTACCTTTTGAATCATAAAGATAAATATGATTAAATCCATCTATCTCACTAGTCCAAATAAAACTGTCGTCCTCAAGAAAGGTAAGATTATCATTAATATCAATATAGGCATCATCCTGCTCCTCCAACAAAACAGTCACGGTATTATCCTTGGCATTCACAGCATTAAGCTTTAAATGATTTTGATGTCTGTTCAGAGTAGTCACGCTCAAATAATCGGCATTGTTCATCCACTTGATACGAGGAATATAATAGGGATTTCCCAAATTGATATTGGATATATTACCAGATTGTACATCAAAAAGATACAAGGTAACCAAAGCATTATCCTCTCCTGCTTTCGGATATTTAAAAACATGTTGTTTTTGATATAAATCGGCACCATATATATCCATCGAAAACTCAGGTACATTGGTCTCGTCAAACCGAAGAAAAGCAATTTTGGTACCATCTGAATTCCAAGCAAAGGCCCTCACGAAAGCAAATTCCTCCTCATAGACCCAATCGGTTATGCCATTTATGATCTTGTTTTTTGCCCCATCGGTTGTTACTTGCTTGGTGCTTTTTGAAGCGATGTCGAAAATGTACAAATTATTTTTTGTGACATATGCTACCTGTTTCCCATCAGGGGACAATAAGGGTTCCTGAACTTTATCGTCGGATATCTTAACAATAGACTTGGCAACAATATCATAGACATAAAAAACACCCAAAGTTGAGCGCCTATATATCGATTCTATTTCGGTAGCCAGAAGTATTTTGGACTCGTCCTCGCTGAAGGTATATGAACTGAATGAAGGAATAGATTCACTATCTGCTGAATTAACCAAGGTTTCAACCTTTTCCAAGGTCTTATAGTCATACTTGTCAATACTGGACGACTTATTTGATCTATTAGAATTCATGATGGTGTAATGTTCCCCATTTCCCATGGATCGCAATACATCCAAACCACTTGTTCTAAAGGCGCCCTGATATATTTCCTCAATTGTTATTTTTTTTCCCTGGGCAAAAGTCAACATCGATAGACCGATGAAGAATAGCAATAGAACGTAGCGTTTATTCATATTTTCCTAAAAAATATATAAAATCTGTCAAGTTTAGTGAATATTTTACAATTAATTAAACTTTACCGTCAAAAACCCATATGCCTTCACCATTCTTTATGGGCGGTTAATTATGACCTTAATGACTATATTTGAAACCACAAACCAAATGTGCCATGATTGATCCGATTGTTGGTTTCTCCAAACTTTCAAAACAAGAAAAAATTGATTGGGTTGCCGAGCGATATACCCAAAACCCGAAAAAGGCCAAGAATATATTGGAAAGTTATTGGAATTCGGAAGATGAGGTACAAAAATTGCATGATGAATTCATTGAGAATACGATTACGAACTATTACCTCCCATTGGGAATTGCGCCCAATTTCCTGATCAATGGTAAACTTTATGCCATTCCTATGGCTATAGAAGAAAGTTCTGTAGTTGCAGCAGCAAGTAAAGCAGCTAAATTTTGGCTTGATCGTGGAGGATTCAAGTCAGAAATCATCGGTACGGAAAAAATTGGTCAAGTTCATTTTATGTTTTATGGGGATTCCTTCAAATTAGTGGAATTCTTTAATACTGTGCATAGCAAATTATTGGAAGAGGCGAAACCCTTGACCAAAAATATGGAAAAGCGCGGTGGGGGGATCTTGAAAATTGAGTTGCGCAATAAGACAACCGAACTTAAGGACTACTACCAATTACATTGTACTTTTGAAACCCTGGATGCCATGGGTGCCAATTTTATCAATTCGTGTTTGGAACAAATTGCCCAGACCTTTAAAAGTGAGGCACAGCAATTCGCACTTTTCAATGAAAAGGAAAAACAGGTAGAAATCGTAATGAGCATTCTATCCAACTACGTACCAGGATGCATTGTTCGGGCCGAAGTGGAATGCGCGATAAGGGATCTGAAAACAAGTACATCCGTTTCGCCCAATGAATTTGCGAATAAAATGCTACGGGCCATAGCCATTGCCAATGTAGAGCCCCATAGGGCCGTCACGCATAATAAAGGAATAATGAACGGGATTGATGCTGTTGTACTAGCCACTGGGAACGACTTTAGAGCCGTGGAAGCAGGCGCACATGCTTATGCTGCCAAAGATGGAAAGTATAAGAGCCTTACCAATGCCAGCATTGAAAACGGCGTATTTAAGTTCTGGATAGAAATCCCCTTGGCATTGGGTACCGTAGGTGGATTAACAAATCTTCATCCCCTGGTTAAACTGGCACTCGAAATTTTGCAGCAACCCACAGCAAAGGAATTAATGCAGATTGTTGCCGTAGCCGGATTAGCCCAAAATTTTGCCGCTATCAGTTCCTTGATCACAACAGGAATCCAAGAAGGCCATATGAAAATGCACTTGCTGAATATACTGAACCAACTAGGAGCTACAGAGGTTGAAAAAAATGATATGGTCAATTATTTCAAAAACCACACAGTTTCGCACAGTGCGGTAGTAGAAGCATTTGAAAAGCTAAGGAGCAATACGTGAAAAAGTTCTATAGCAACGGCAAATTATTGATAACAGGCGAATATGCAGTTTTAGATGGTGCAAAAGCCTTGGCCATCCCCACTAAATACGGACAGTTTTTAACTGTAAATGAGGCGGATCACAAAAAGATCAAATGGTTGAGTTTGGATGACAAAGATGAGGTATGGTTTGAGGCGATTATTGAACTAGAACCTATGACCGAGATTTCATCTTCCAATTCCGAAATTTCAAAAACCCTTCTTGAAATACTTAGCGAAGCTCAAAAATTGAATCCCAATTTCCTTAAGGATGGCTCAGGATATAATATAGAAACCAAATTAACATTCCCTAGGGAATGGGGTCTCGGCACCTCGTCAACATTGATAAACAACATTGCCCAATGGGCGAATGTAAATGCCTATGAATTGCTAAATCATACCTTTGGTGGGAGTGGCTACGATATTGCCTGCGCACAACACAGTACCGCTATATTATACCAACTAAAAAATAACGAACCCATAGTTCAAGAAGTGATCTTTGATCCAGTTTTCATAGACCACCTTTTTTTTATATATCTTAATAAAAAACAAAATAGTCGTGAAGCCATTTCCGAATATAGAAATTTGAAATTCGATTCTCGGTATCTTGTTACTACCATAGGGGGTATAACTACCAAAATGATTTCATGTACTAATCTGGATAACTTTCAAACCCTTATGGACCTGCACGAAACAACCATATCCAATACACTTAAAATACCCACCATCAAAAGATTGCTATTCGATGAATATCCAAGTGCCATTAAAAGTCTAGGTGCTTGGGGCGGTGATTTTATTCTAGTGACCGGTGACGAAACAGGAATGGCCTATTTTAAAGATAGGGGTTATGGTACCATCATCCCTTTTTCAGAAATGATCTTATAAAAAAAGTCCTGATAGTAGAATCAGGACTTTTTAAAATTGAAACTACTTGTTCCTAGTAGAATATAGCTCTTTTATCTTCTATGTCGGCAGCTTCCTTCAAAGCATTATACACCGCTGTATTCACTTTTCCAGCATTTGCAGTCTTGATGGTATTGGCAAAAGTACTGTAGTTTTCGAGTTTAGGGGCTTCATCCTTTTTGGTAACAGTAATAATGAAAACGCCACTTTCACCTTCCAAAAGTTCAGAGGTCTCACCTTCGTTCATCGCAAAGGCAGTACCTACAACGGTAGGCTCACGACCAGCCCCAGGAATAGTTGGTGATTTAACGGTCAATGCGGATGCATTGGAAACCGAAACACTATTATCCTTGGCAATATCCTCGATAGACTTGCCTGTATTCGCACTGATCAACTGGGCAGCCTTTTTTTCTTTCCTTAAAATTGGAAGCACTGTAGTTGAAGCATCTTCTACAGTTTTCAATCCTTCTTCATAAACTCCGGTCATTTGAACAATAGCATAGCCATTATTTACGCTGAACCTTTTTATATCGCCAATTTTGGTATCATTATTAAATGCCCATTGCACAATGCCTCTCTGACTGTTAAGCCCAGGTAAATTCTCATCCATGGCCTTTAACTTATTTACAGGACGCACGGTATACTCACTTTCCTTAGCTAAATCAGTAAAGGCCTTCTCACCTGAAATTGACTCCATTTCGAATGTGGTGGCATTCATGAATATTGTATTGATAGTGGTTTCAGAGGGTTCAATTTCCCTTGCCAATGTTGCTATTTGATAAACATCTTGTTTGTCATCAATCTTAACAATATGATAACCCAAAGCTGTTTCAACCAAATCAATGGTCCCTACCTCATTTTTAAATACAAAATCATTGAATTCAGCTACCATTGCCCCTTCTTGAAAGTATCCCAAATCCCCACCATTTGGTGCAGAGGGTCCATCAGAATTATCGCGTGCCAATTGAACAAAGACAGCATCTTTTTCTTTAGCCTCCACGAGAAGTTCTTTTGCCTTAGCTTCTGCCTCTTCCTTTGTTCTTGTAATATTCGGACTAGCCCTTTCTGCCCCTTTCCAAGTAATTAAAATATGACTCGCTTTGGCAGAACCGTTTGTTTTTATATTCACTTTCTTAGAAACTTTAAAGTAATCCCCATCCTTGTAGGGACCATAAGTATCACCCACTTTCAATGATGCCAAGGTATCTGCGAATATTCCAGTCAAATCTCTTTTGGCCTTGTAGATCGTATC
Organism: Maribacter sp.; assembly: GCA_018679695.1. Classification (GTDB taxonomy): domain Bacteria; phylum Bacteroidota; class Bacteroidia; order Flavobacteriales; family Flavobacteriaceae; genus Maribacter_A. The sequence goes on along the minus strand of JAHHKH010000414.1, from coordinate 2,653 downwards.
GAACTTTAAATCAGAATTTCTATCCAGGAATGCGGTAATGTCAGATGTGTTTTTGAATCCAGGAATAGTATCCATAGTATCATTTTCCTCTAAATACTCAACTCTATCGCCCATTAACTTGGTTACTTCTTCCTTTATTGCATTTTCATCATCGACAGAAGCCTTTTCCTCAAAAAACACATATTGGATATCCCGAGCTTCTTCCTGCTTAAAATCTTCCTTGTGACTATTGATATAGGATTGAATTTCGCTCTTGGTAATGTTTATCGTACTATCGGCTATTAATGTATAGGGTAGACGAACATATTTGATATCTACTTTATCGTTGGCTAATTTATAATCCAATTCCCCTTCTTTAAGCGTTGCACCAACACCGGCCTTGACCAAGTTAAAATAAGTCTGTTGTTTGGCATTTTGGATTATGGACTGTTCATCTTGCAACCAGAGGTCATATTGAGATGGACTATTTGCTCTAAGGTCTGCAATGAAATCCCTGAATTTATTCTCGTCAAAAACTCCATTCTCATCGGTAAATTGTGGGTTTTGACTATAGGAAGGAATTGTTTTGATATAGTTCATTATTTGATCACGCTCAATATCAATTCCCAGGTCCTCGAACTGCTGACCCAAGATCGAATTCCTGACTTCTTGATCCCATACCTGATTTACAACCTGCATGGAGGACGCTGAGGGACCAAATCTGTTGGAAGCCGTCTCTACCTTTCTCCTAAAATCATCTATAGAAATCTCATTTCCATTGATTTCTGCTACAGAAGAGCCTATTTTACCTCCGCCCAAATCATTACTGGTAAATACACCGGAAATTACAAATGCAAAAAGTGCTAATCCGATGATCAATATCAAAACAGTGGTTCGCTTTCTTATATTCTCTAAAATCGCCATTGTATGCTGTGTTTAAAATCAGTTTGCGAAATTACCATTTTCTTTTGGAATAATAAAAAGTAAAGCAGCCCTAAAGTTGGGTTTTTAAAGGCCTAATCATTATCTAACACCTGAAGTTTTATCAAATCGATTTTGGTATTGGATACTTCCAATATTGTGAAAATAAAATTATCAATTCGAATCTCTGTATCCTGTTCTGGGATTTTCCCTGTTTCGCTTACAATGAGCCCTCCAAGAGTTTCATATTCATCGTTTTCAGGCAGTTCTAATTTATAATTCTCATTTACATAATCAACCTCAAGACGAGCTGAGAATCTATAACAATGGTCTTCAAGTTGCTCTTCCAACAAGTCAGTGGAATCATGTTCGTCCTCAATTTCACCGAAAAGTTCTTCTACTATATCCTCAACGGTCATAATACCCGAAGTACCTCCATATTCATCCAAGACCACGGCAATACTTTTTCGCTTCTTGGTCAAGACATTCAATATGTCGTGGATTAGCATGGTCTCCGGGACAAATTCAACGGGTCGTAAGATGCTCTTTATCGTTTTTGGTTTTTTGAATAACTCATATGAATGCACATACCCAATAATATTATCGATAGTATCTTTATAAATAAGTATTTTGGAATACCCTGTCTCTGTAAATAACTTGGTGAGATATTTTGGATTCTCGTGAAGCTCAACCGCGGTTATCTCAGTTCTTGGTACCATAACCTCGCGAGCCTTAACTGCCGAGAATTCCAGTGCATTTTGAAAAATCTGTATTTCGGAATCAACGTCATCTTCCTCTTCAACCGTCTCTAATTGTTCAGTAATGTAATCTCCCAATTCCACTTTACTAAATGCCAACTGGGTTTCATCGCCATCGGTCTTGAAAAAGGTTTTTAGTATAAAATCGGATACTTTGATTACGAAATCCGATAGTATTGAAAACAAGATATAAAAGAAATAAGCCGGAACAGCCAGTATTTTCAAAAGACTATTTGCATAGATTTGGAACAATACCTTAGGTAAGAATTCGGCTGTAATCAAGATAATCAGGGTTGATATGATCGTTTGTGTCAACAAACTAAAATCAGTCAACATAAGATGTATGAGTACATTATTGGAAGGCAATATCCCGACAAACCAATTCATGAGTAGTTCACCCATGAAAAGGCCATAGATAACCAGGGAAATATTGTTCCCAATTAGCATGGTGGCTATAAATTTCGAAGGGCTTTTGGTAATGCGGGACAGCACTTTGGCCAAAAAGTCATCTTGCTTTTTTTCAATCTCAATATGAATCTTATTGGCCGAGATAAAGGCTATCTCCATGCCTGAAAAGAATGCAGAAAATATTAAAGAAAGAACAATAATAATGATGGATGTATCCACTTTTACTTTTCGTTATCTTTTTTTCTTTGCTCAAACTTCTTCCTATAATTTCTTCGAAATACGAACATCGCCAAAGAAACCACGGCAAAAAACATAAACAAATAAGTGCTTTGTCGATCTACATTCCAATCTGTATAAATTCTGTAGAGCGAAAAAAATGCCACAGCCAAATAGAGATACTCCGTATATCTTAATATCTTAATCATTCTTATCTTCTTTAATGGTCATTATACCATAGGTTTTATGTGCATTCAAGAAAGTGAAGTCCTTATTGAAATCCATGCCCTCACCGTCCATTACCGTACCTTCTTCTGGATTGGTGTACTTGAATTTATTTTGGGTGAACACCCACTCGCTATCCTGATCAT
>JAHHKH010000407.1 GCA_018679695.1 Maribacter sp. | reverse complement strand
GTATATACCCTATGGTTTAAAGGAATGGTCTCGACGGTAACTTTTGCATCCTCAAAAATCAGTTCCGACCTTTTCGAGGTAAGTTCATGGAACCTTAATGGATAATTGGTCCAAGAATCCCCTAATTTTAAAAGTAAGGTAATGGCCTCCCTGATTCCTTTTGGACCATAAATATGCATTTCTTTTTCCCGTCCCAACAATCGAAACGTTGAAATCAGCCCCGGTAACCCAAAAAAATGATCCCCATGAAGGTGTGATATGAAAATATGGTTGATTCTCGAAAACTTAATTTTATTTTTTCGAAGTTGAATTTGGGTGCCCTCCCCACAATCAATTAAAAAAAGATGGTTCTTAACCTCTAATACTTGGGAAGTAGGATTGGTCAGCGTACGCGGGGTCGCTGCATAACAGCCTAGAATGTTTAATTTCATTAATTCAAAATTATGAATTCAGAATTCTGAATTATTAGATATCCAAATCCCGCTCTATCTCTTCCATTTCAATAATATCCCTGGCCTCCTGAATAGTGGGTACAACACATATTTCTTCCGGTACTTCTTCAAAGGACACCTTGTTGGTCACCAAAACAAATGATTTTTTAAGATCTCTATGCGCATTGGAAATTTGTAAAAACTCTAAAATATCACCTGCGGTAAGTTCTGAAAAAGAGAAAAGATTAACAATGATATTATCATGCTTGACTTTCGCATAGCTCTTGCGAAAGTTTTCCAAAAATTCCTGAAGTGAAATATTTTCCTGGAATATTATCGTGGTGGAACCATCTTTATCAAAAATCATAAAATCCTATTTTATTTTAGAGGCTAACAAATAAATAACGGCCATACGAATGGCCACCCCGTTTTCTACCTGATCCAAAATAATGGATTGTTTGGAGTCGGCCACATCACTTGTAATCTCAACCCCCCTATTTATTGGACCTGGGTGCATTATTACTATTTCCTTATCCAAGGAATCGAGCAATGCCTTATTCACCCCGAATTGTTGGGTGTATTCCCGTGTCGTTGGAAAATAGCTGATATCCAAACGTTCGTTCTGAATACGTAACATATTCGCAACATCACACCAATTCAATGCTTTCCTTAAATTGGTCTCGACCTCTACCCCAAGGGAATCTATATGCTTTGGGATTAAGGTTCTTGGTCCACAAACCTTTACCTCAGCCCCTTGTAGCTGTAGCGCAAAAATATTTGACAATGCCACTCTTGAATGTAATATATCGCCAACTATAACAACCTTTTTAGCCGCTACATCACCTAGTTTTTCTCGAATGGAAAACGAATCCAATAGCGCCTGTGTTGGGTGCTCATGGGCCCCATCTCCCGCATTTACTATAGATGCGTTCACATGTTTTGAAAGGAAAATACCTGCGCCGGGATTTGGGTGGCGCATCACCACCATATCAACCTTCATCGAAAGTATATTGTTTACCGTATCTATTAAGGTCTCCCCCTTTTTTACCGATGATTGACCTGCGGAGAAGTTGATGACATCGGCCGAAAGTCTTTTCTCTGCCAGCTCGAAAGACAATTTGGTTCTTGTACTATCCTCAAAGAAAATATTGGCTATGGTTATATCACGCAAAGAAGGGACTTTCTTAATAGAACGATTGATAACTTCCTTAAAATGGTCGGCAGTTTCAAAAATGAGCTGAATATCTTTTTCATTGAGATACTTGATTCCTAATAAGTGTTTTACACTCAGTTCGCTCATTATTTATTTGTTTATCAAATAGATTACATCCTTACCATCATTCTCCTTCCACATCACTTTTACCCTTTCGTTGTTGATGGCATCAACCTGTCTTCCCTTATAATTGGGCTGAATAGGTAAGTGCCTACTAAATCGTCTGTCGATCAACGTCAATAGTTCTATTTCAGAAGGTCTTCCAAAAGATTGGATTGCTGTTAAGGCGGCACGTATACTCCTACCCGTGTATAGCACATCATCTATTAAAACTACTTTTTTATCCTCAACCAAAAAGTCGATTTTCGTTTGGGTTGCTTCAAGGGTCTTATCCCCTCTTCTAAAATCATCCCTGTAAAATGTAATGTCCAAGAATCCAACATCAATATGCTTTACGTTATATTCCTCCTGTAGAATTTTCGTAAGCCTTTCAGCAACAAAGGTTCCTCTGGGCTGAATTCCAATCAATACCGTGTCCGAAAAATCGAGATGATTTTCAAGAAGTTGGCAAGCCAATCGATGAAGAATGATGTTAATTTCTTTGGAGGAGAGTAGTACTTTTTGACTCATTTTAGGTCAGCAACACTTTTGAATAGCAAAAATAGGGAATTCTTGTTTAATAATCATTTGCACGCTATTAACTAAAATAAAAAAAAGCCCCGACGTTACCGACGGGGCTTTGAAGTATTCTTGCTTAAGCAGGAACAAAGGTTGAATAAAAGCTTATTTCTTTTTTGAGCCAGCTTCCATTTTATCCTTTAACGCCTGTAGGGCTTCATTGGCATCACCTAGGGTAGGTTTTGCCTCTTCAGCACTTTTAGCCTGTCTTTTGACAGCCGCTTTTACATTACGTTTCTCTTCTTCCCTAAAGACAGCCGTATGACTTGCTACCACACGCTTAAAGTCTTTATTGAATTCAATGATCTTAAATTCTGCTTCCTCCCCTTTGGTCAATTTCTTGCCGTCTTCTTTTTCTAAATGACGTTGCGGAACAAATGCAGTAATATCGTCATTAAAGTCGATGGTCGCCCCTTTATCGACTATTTCAGCAATAGCTGCTTTGTGGATTGTGTCCAATGCGAATTCGCTTTCGTATTTATCCCATGGGTTCTCGGTAGTCTGCTTATGACCTAAACTTAATTTACGTCCTTCAACATCCAACTCTAAAACCTCAACCTCCAAAGTGTCACCAACCGTCACGAATTCTGATGGGTGCTTGATTTTCTTGGTCCATGAAAGATCGGAAATATAGATCAAGCCATCGATACCTTCCTCCAATTCCAAGAAAACCCCAAAGTTGGTGAAGTTTCTAACGATACCTTTATGTCTGGAACCTACAGGATATTTCGTTGTAATATCGGTCCAAGGATCCGGGGTCAATTGCTTAATACCCAATGACATTTTGCGATCTTCCCTATCCAAGGTCAATACAACGGCTTCGATCTCATCTCCAACCTTAACAAAGTCTTGTGCTGAACGTAAATGCGTTGACCAGGACATTTCTGAAACATGAATCAATCCTTCAACGCCTTCAACAACCTCTATAAATGCGCCGTAGTCAGCGATAACAACAACCTTGCCCTTAACCTTATCACCAATTTTGATATCCTCGCTTAAGGCTTCCCAAGGATGTTTTTCCAATTGTTTCAATCCTAATTGGATTCTCGATTTATTCTCATCAAAATCCAGGATTACAACATTCAATTTTTGATCTAGTTCAACAACCTCGTTCGGGTGATTGATCCTACTCCATGAAAGATCGGTTATATGCACTAATCCATCAACACCGCCCAAATCAATGAACACACCGTATGAAGTGATGTTTTTCACAACACCTTCCAACACCTGTCCTTTTTCCAATTGGCTGATGATTTCTTTTTTCTGTTCCTCGATATCGGCTTCGATAAGTGCTTTATGTGAAACTACTACGTTCTTGAATTCATGGTTGATCTTAACCACTTTGAATTCCATAGTCTTATTTACGTATTGATCGTAATCCCTGATCGGTTTTACATCGATTTGGGAGCCAGGCAAGAATGCTTCGATTCCGAAAACATCGACAATCATACCACCCTTGGTTCTACATTTCACGAAACCACTTACAATCTCTTCTTTATCATGCGCAGCATTAACCCTATCCCATGCCATGATGGTTCTTGCCTTTCTATGGGAAAGCACCAGTTGACCACTTTTATCCTCACGGATATCGATCAATACCTCGACTTTATCACCAACCTTTAAATCAGGGTTGTAACGAAATTCGTTCAAGGAAATTACACCTTCGGATTTTGCATTAATATCGATTATCGCTTCGCGATCGGTCAAATAAACCACGGTCCCTTCTACAACCTCTTCATCTGCCGTATCGACAAAGTTTTCGGCAACCAGTGCTTCAAATTCTTGGAGTTTGGAATCATCTACACGTTCTATGCCTTGTTCGTACTTTTCCCAATTAAAGTTCTCTAGAAATTCTTTTGGGTCTTGTACCGGTGTCTCAACCTTTGTTTCTTGTGTTTCTTGAGTAGCTTCAGTAGTTTCTTCTACTGTTTTTGTTGCTTTTTCTTCAGCCATTTGCTGATTTAAATTTGTATCCTGCGATTTCACAAAAGCTATACGGCTATCGCAGAAGTTGTTATTTATTTATTTTATTTTTTCCTTTCCCGCTCATGATACTGCCGTAAAAAAGGAGTGCAAAACTACAATTTTAATATCTATTTACAAACAAGTAGCCATGTTAGATGTTTACCCTGGTAGTATTTTGTCCTTTTTTTCGTTAAATGGCCATAAATCCTTATCTTCATAGCTATAAATATTAACCATATATAAATTACAAAAATGAGTGTAAAAGCAAAATATCAGGCAGTTTTGGACCTTGGTGAACAACTGGCCATTAAAGACGGTAAAGTAACCGAAGAAAATGGCGTATTAAAAATCAAGGGTATGGCCACTACCCAATATGAAAAAAATCTCTTATGGGATAAAATCAAGGAAATTGGAGGGGAACAACCTCAGGACTTGAAAGCCAATATAACCGTTGAGGACGAATCAGTGTTTCACAGACATACTGTTAAGAGTGGTGAATCTTTAAGTAAGATCGCAAAACACTATTATGGTGATCCCATGAAGTACAAACAAATATTCGCAGCCAATACCGATATTCTTAAAAATCCTGATGTGATTCATCCTGATCAAGTATTGGTTATTCCTAATCCATAAAAATCAAGGATATAAATACTACAAAAAAAAGACGTTCAATGAACGTCTTTTTTTTGTTTGTCGATAACCCGTTTTGAGAAATCAAACACTCTTGAGAATTGTTCCTCGAGCCCCATATCGCTATTATCAATAATGATGGCATCCTCAGCCTTTTTTAAAGGGGAAATCTCTCTATGGGTATCGATGTAATCCCGTTGCTCGACATTCCTTAATACCTCTTCATAACTTACGTCCTCACCTTTGTCCAACAATTCCTTGTATCGTCGTGTGGCTCTTTTTTCAGGAGTTGCAGTCAAGAACAACTTTAATTCGGCCTTAGGAAAAACAACGGTTCCAATATCCCGGCCATCCATAACAATACCTTTTTCAAGACCCATTTGTTTTTGAATGTGAACCAATTTTTTACGCACTTCCCCAACCGTAGCTACTTTACTTACCAACTTGGAGACTTCCATTGTTCTTATCTCCCGTTCTACATTCTCATCGTTTAAATATATTTCGGCAAAGCCCAACTGATCATTATAAACAAATTTTAGATTGATCAAAGCTAAGGAACCAACCAATGCTTCTGTATTATTGGTATCAAGGGTAACATAACCTTGGCGCATTGCGTAAAGTGTTACTGCCCTATACATAGCTCCTGTATCTACATAAATATAGCCCAAGGCTTTGGCTAGCTGCTTTGCAATTGTACTCTTCCCAGTTGAAGAATAGCCATCAATGGCTATTGTAATTTTTTCCATGGATCAAAAATAGCTAGAAAAATGGAGTCTCTTTAATTAAAGTGTTTTTGCATTTTTTACTTTCTCATTTGTAATCGCCAAATCGATCACTTCACTCATGTCGGAAACATAATGGAATTTAAGTCCCTTTAGATAGTCCTCCTTGATTTCAAGAATATCTTTTTTGTTTTCCTCACATAGGATGATTTCCTTGATCTTGGCCCTTTTGGCAGCAAGGATCTTTTCCTTAATACCGCCAACAGGTAATACTTTCCCCCTCAAAGTTATTTCTCCGGTCATAGCTATACTCTTCTTCACTTTCTTTTGGGTGAACAAGGAAACCAAGGACGTTAACATGGTAATTCCTGCACTGGGACCATCTTTTGGTGTAGCACCCTCTGGTACATGTATATGCACATTATACTTATCAAAAATTGATGGGACGATTCCAAAAGATTCAGCATTGGATTTGATATACTCCAACGCAATCGTGGCCGACTCTTTCATGACCTTACCTAAATTACCGGTAATATTAAGGGTTCCTTTGCCTTTGGATAGAATTGATTCTATAAATAAAATATCTCCTCCTACACTAGTCCAAGCAAGGCCTGTAACCACACCGGCAATATCGTTGTTCTCATACTTATCCCTTTCCATACGGGCAGGTCCTAATATTTTCTCAACATCCACATTACTGATCTTGATATTATATTCCTCCTCCACAGCGATTGATTTTGCGGCATATCGTACCACTTTCGCAATTTGCTTCTCCAAAGATCGAACCCCGGATTCCCTAGTGTAGCCTTCAACGATCTTTTCCAATTGAGGCTTGCCGATCTTAAGGTCTTTTGATTTTAATCCGTGTTCTTTCAATTGTTTGGGCAATAAGTGCCTTCTGGCAATTTCTACCTTTTCCTCAATTGTATAGCCAGTTACGTTTATTATTTCCATTCGATCCCGCAAGGCCGGTTGAATGGTAGACAGGCTGTTCGCGGTTGCTATGAACATCACTTTGGAGAGGTCATATCCCATTTCCAGGAAATTATCATGGAATTCACTATTCTGTTCGGGATCCAATACTTCTAGCATAGCCGAAGAGGGATCTCCTTGGTGGCTACCCGCAAGTTTGTCAATCTCATCCAAGATAAATACAGGATTGGAAGTTCCAGCTTTTTTAATACTCTGGACAATTCTGCCCGGCATCGCACCAATATAAGTTTTTCGATGTCCACGAATCTCTGCTTCGTCCCTTAAACCACCCAAGGACATTCGAACATATTCCCTGCCTAGGGCTTCTGCAACCGATTTGCCCAACGATGTTTTTCCAGTCCCTGGAGGACCAAATAAACAAAGAATGGGTGATTTCATATCGTTCCTTAATTTTAATACGGCCAAATACTCGATAATACGCCGTTTAACGTCTTCTAGGCCGTAGTGATCACGATCCAAAATCTTTTGTGCCCGTTTTAAATCGAACTTATCCTCTGAATACTCGTTCCAGGGTAAGTCAAGGAACAGGTCCAAATAGTTTCTTTGTATGGAATATTCAGCAACCTGTGGATTCATGCGTTGCATTTTAGCCAGTTCCTTTTCAAAATGTTCAGCGATCTTGGCGTCCCATTTTTTGTTTTTGGCTTTTACCCGCATTTCAGTAATTTCCTCATCATAAGAAACCCCGCCCAATTCTTCCTGTATGGTTTTCATTTGCTGATGCAGAAAGTATTCGCGTTGCTGCTGATCCATATCACTGCGGACTTTGGACTGTATAACATTTTTCAACTCCAACTTTTGAAGTTCTACATTCATGTATTTCAATGTGGCCAATGCCCTTTCCTGAAGGTTTCCGATTTCCAATAATTCTTGCTTTTCCTGAACATCCAAATTAAGATTGGAAGAAACGAAGTTTATCAAGAATGAATTGCTTTGGATGTTTTTTATGGCAAAGGATGCCTCACTGGGAATATTGGGATTGTCCTTAATTATTTTTAAGGCCATGTCCTTGATAGATTCGATAATGGCCAGGAACTCCTGACCGTCCTTATCGGGCCTTTCCTCCTTCGTTTCCCTTACCGTTGCGGTCATGTATGGCTTTTCGGTAAGGACTTCGGCAATCTCAAAACGTTTTTTACCTTGAATTATTACCGTCGTATTACCATCTGGCATCTGTAGTACGCGCAATATCCTTGCTACCGTTCCTACGGTATTGATATCCTTAATACCCGGATTTTCGGTCTTTTCGTCTTTCTGTGCAACAACACCAATTACTTTGGAGCCATTGTTCGCGTCCTTTATGAGTTTGATAGAGGTGTCCCTCCCAGCTGTAATTGGAATGACCACGCCGGGAAACAGGACCGTATTCCGCAAGGGCAAAATCGGAAGTGTTTCGGGCAAACCTTCATTGTTCATTTCCTCTTCATCTTCCGGGGTCAACAAGGGTATCAACTCAGCATCCTGGTCAATACTCTGCAAGGACATATTGTCAAAATTTGAAAATTTAGAATCTCCCATATAATTATTTCAGCCATTCTGTCATATATCCAACAGTAGAAGGCCTTTATTTGTATTTATAAAATCTTTTACATCGTCCTATGCCCCTTATTTTTGGGTCATAATACACATCTTTCTTAACCATATTAGGCAATTGTTGTGCCAATAGGGCGATTTATTTCCAAGATAGTGTAACAATGGCTAAATTGAATCATCTATTATATAAATCCATCACTTTTTGAGCCACGAAAGAGAACATACTGATGATTTAATACAATTGTGTCTTGAAGGGAGGCAAAGTGCACAAATGGAGATTTACAATCGTTATTACAAGGCCATGTATAACACGGCTTTGCGAATTGTAAAAAACAGTGCAGAAGCCGAAGATGTGATGCAGGAATCGTTTTTAAACGCGTTTACGAAACTGCATACCTTCAAAGGCGAAGTAACCTTCGGATCTTGGTTAAAGCGAATTGTGATAAATAACAGTATCTATCATTACCGAAAGCAACGAAAGAGAAATGAAGTTGCGCTCGATGATATAATGTACAAGGTCGAAGATAATGATGGAGTTGCTTCGGATCATGTGTTTACCGAACTGAAGGCTCAAAAAGTGATGGAGACCATGAAACGGTTAAAAGATAATTACAGAATTTCTTTGACCTTACATTTAATTGAAGGGTATGATTACGAGGAAATCAGTACCATAATGAACATGAGTTATGCCAATTGTCGCACAACGATTTCGAGGGCAAAGGCAAGTTTACGTAATAAAATGATAAATGCTTACTAATGGAAAAGGATGATTTAAAAGAGGTATTCAAAGGATTGGAAGGGACCTTTGATTTAGCGGAACCGGAAGCAGGCCATAAAGAGCGGTTTTTAGAAAAACTGAACAAGGCCAATCAGGTGGTAACACTACGGAAAAAGAAAAAGAATTGGTGGAGACCTTTATCAATCGCTGCTTCTGTAGCTGTGCTATGCCTAGTTGCCATTGGTGTTTATACCTCAAGACCAACTCTGGATGAGCAGGTTGCCCAAATATCACCCGAAGTAAGCAATACACAAGTTTATTTTGCCAGTTTAATAGAAGACCAGGTAAAACAATTGGAAAATGAAAGTTCCCCTGAAGCACAAAAGATCATAAGCGATACGATGATACAATTGAAAAAGCTGGAAACCAATTACAAACAATTGGAAACCGACTTGATCAACGGTGGTAATGACAAATTGATCTTAAGTGCCATGATAACCAACTTTCAAACAAGAATTGACCTCTTACAGGATGTCATCAATCAAATTGAAACAATCAAGAATTTAAAAAATTACAATGATGAAAACTTTACTATTTAAATATATCGCAGTACTACTTTTGGTAGCACCTTTGATGATTTCCGCCAATGACGGAAAAACCAAAGGTAAGTACACCAAGGAAAAGACCATAAAAAAGGAATTTGATGTAAATTCAGACGCCCTTTTGAAAATCAGTAATAGTTATGGTAATTTAAACCTGACTTCTTGGAATGAAGATAGAATACTAATAGAAGTCCATATCAAGACCAGTGGGAACAATGAGGACAAGGTCCAAAAAAAATTGGATAATATCACCGTTGATTTTGAAGCATCAAGTTCAATGGTATCTGCCAAGACCATATTCAACAAAAACAAAAGTAATTGGGGATGGAACTGGGGCAATAACAATGTGAACATGCAGATCAATTACACGATAAAAATGCCAGTTAAAAATAGTGTACATCTCAACAATGATTACGGTAATATCCTATTGGATAGGGTCGATGGTCATGCCAAAATCAATTGTGATTACGGCCGATTGGAGATTGGTGAACTCAGGGGAAGGAATAATTACCTGAATTTTGACTACACTTCAAAGTCAAGTATTGAATATATAAACAGTGGTGAAATTAAAGCGGATTACTCTGGTTTTACCATTGAAAAAGCCGGTGACTTGAAAGTGAATGCCGATTATACCAACTCTACTATAAATCAAATGGAAAACTTGCAATACTCTTGTGATTATGGTAAGATAGAAGTTGGCGAGGCCAATAATGTTGAAGGAAACGGGGATTACATTAATGTTAAACTAGGCACCATTCATGGCAATGTGGATGTCAATGCTGACTATGGGTCCCTTAAGATTACTAATATGGCCGAGGATGCAGGTAACCTGCGAGTCAGTTCAGACTATACTGGTATCAAAATAGGGTACTCCCCACAATACCATTTCGATTTTGAAATCAAAACCGAATATGCGGGTGTTAGTGGCAAGGATGATTTTGAGATCAACTTAAGCACGGAAAAATCGAACAATAGATATTACAAAGGGTATCACGGCAAACCCAATAGTGGGAATTCAGTTTCCATTGACAGTGAATATGGGGGAATATCATTTTCAAAAAATTAATAATCAATCAGTAAATCATACAAATGAAAAAGTTAGCAACATTTAGTTTAGTGGTTTTATTCACAATCTCAAGCTCAGCCCAATGGGGCAAGAAAGTAAATGGAAATGGAAAAATGGTTACCATTGAAAGATCAACCGGTGACTATGATGCCGTAGCTGTTTCAGGCTGGTTCGATGTGGACCTTGTCGATGGGAACGAAGGGGATATAACCCTAAAAGGCGAGGAGAACCTTTTGGAATACATCATAACCGAGGTTAAAGATGGTAAATTGGTCATCAAGGTTGAAAAAGGAATGAACTTAAAACCTTCCTCATGGAAAGAAGGGATCCATGTAACCGTACCCATTGAAAGCATAAATGCCGTTTCGCTATCGGGTTCTGGGGATATTGTTGGCAAGAAGACCATAAAAACAGGAAGCTTTAAAACCTCAATGTCTGGCTCTGGGGATATTACGTTGGATGTTGATGCCAGTTCTATCGATGCTTCCATGTCAGGGTCCGGGGATATTAATTTAAGCGGTTCAACGACCGATTTTGATGTGACCATTTCTGGAAGTGGGGATATCAAGGCCTATGAGTTGGTTGCCGACAATGTTGATGCCACAGTTTCCGGTTCCGCTGATATCAAGGTAACCGCAAAAGAAAGCTTAAAGGCACGTGTATCAGGTTCAGGGGATATTCACTATAAGGGTAATCCTGGGAAAGTAGATACCAAAACCTCTGGTTCGGGAGACATTACAAAAGCATAATCAACAAAGCGGCAAAGAAGTCAAAAAACGAACACAATCAAGAAAAAGTCCTGACAAAATGGTCGGGACTATTTTATGCTTTTTTATTAACCCTGGTAAGTAAGAACATGCCTATAAGAAAGAACAATCCAAGGAAGATAATCGCGTTTCGCATACTTCCGGAATACTGGGCCACAAATCCGTAAAGAAAAGTACCAATAACGATCCCGATTTTTTCAGCCACATCGTAAAAACTAAAAAATGATGCCGTATCGGTTGTTTCCGGTATGAATTTGGAGTAGGTTGACCTTGATAATGCCTGAATACCTCCCATTACAATACCTACACAACCTGCAGCAATGTAAAAATCAAGGGGCGTAATTACAAAATACGCATAGATACAGATAATAAGCCAAAGAATATTCACAACAATAAGCGTTTGGATATTTCCAAATTTCTTTGAGGCCAAAGCAGTTAGGGTTGCCCCAAAAATAGCCACAATCTGTATCACTAAAATACTGATGATAAGACCCGTGGTTCGTTCCGAATCGGAACCCCAATGTATTTCTTCCTCCCCAAAATAGGTGGCAATCAACATAACGGTCTGTACGGCCATGCTATAAACAAAGAAAGCCCCCAAATATCGCTTTAATCTAATTTCACCACCCAATTGATGCCAGACCATTTTCAACTCCTTAAATCCGTTTAAAATAATATGATCCCGTTTACCCTGCTTTTTAAATCCCTTCGGTAAATGATAGAAAGTGTACTGACTGAAAACCATCCACCAGATACCTACGGTAACGAAGGAATATTTCATTGCTTTGATCTCAGCTGCTTCGGTTAGATCACTTTCAATTCCGAAAAGGTCTGGTTTCATGACCATTGCCAAATTGAACAAGAGAAGTATCACACTGCCGGTATACCCCATAGAAAAACCTTTGGCGCTGATACCATCCTGTTGTTCGGGGAATGCAACATCAGGTAAATAGGAATTGTTAATTGCAAAGCTTACCCAGAAACCAACCAACCCAAAGAAATAGCAGACCAATCCCAGGTAAATATTCTCCAATGAAAACCAATACAATCCTATGCAGGAAATTCCACCGAGATAGCAGAAAATTTTAAGAAAAAGTCTTTTATTCCCTAGATAGTCAGAGATACCCGCTATCAAAGGGGTTACAATAGCGATGAACACAAAGGCAAGTGAAGTAACGTAACTTATAAGTGGGGCCCTAGCAATCTCACCTCCGAACACCGTCACTTTTTCTATATTGGCCACTCTAAAAAGTGCCCCATAGAATATGGGGAAAATCGCCGAGGAAATGACCAGGCTATATACTGAATTCGCCCAATCGTAAAATGCCCAGGCATTCAATAGTTTTCTACTGCCCTTTATGGCAAATACTTTATTCATATGTCCTCAAAAAAAAAGCTGTTCTTTTTCAGAACAGCTTTCAATATACAATTATTACCTAAATATAGTTCTGCGAAGCTATTATTTGAAGGTGGTTACACCAAATTTCATGGCCTCTTGCTTCGCCAAAGGAGCCCACTCCGTTAAATTCGCAATCCTGGTTTCATTGGATGGGTGCGTACTTAAAAATTCAGGCGGAGCTTGATTTCCGCTATTCGCTTTCATTCTTTTCCATAATTCAGCGGCCTCCGATGGTTCATATCCTGCAATGGCCATGATCTGAAGGCCAATTCGATCGGCTTCGGTTTCATGGCTTCGACTAAAGGGTAACATTAGACCTATCGTTGAACCTAGACCATAAGCCTGATTGAACATATTCCTCGTTTGTTCATCCTTAATCGCAATATTGCCTGCAACGGCCCCTACTTGCTGTAATGTTCCTGCACTCATACGTTGTGCACCATGATCTGCAAGTGCATGTGCTACTTCATGGCCCATGACCACAGCAACCCCTCGTTCAGTTTGTGTAATTGGCAATATTCCTGTATAAAAGACAATCTTTCCTCCAGGCATACACCAGGCATTGACGGTTTTGTCATCGACCAAGTTGTACTCCCATTTATAATCATTAAGATATCCCGGATACCCATTGGCCGCCAACCACCGTTCTGCCGCTGAGGAAATGCGCTGGCCAACATTTGTTATCATACGTGCTTCAGCGGTATTCTCAACCACATTGTTCTCGGTAAGAAATTGATCGTATTGGGCAAAGGCCATGGGGAAAATTTGACTGTTCGGGTAAAAGTTCAGCACTTTTTTACCTGTAAACGGATTTACCTTACAGGCTGCCACACCCATGAATATGGCAATTATCAATACTAGTTTTTTCATTTTATTATAGTGTTTAGTAGGAGTAAAATACGAAAAAATTATTTTCCTTTAATGAGCAATTGTGTAAAATCCTTACTAATTTCTATTACATTATTCCCGTTCGGTTTTACATGTTTCAACGGGACCTCCTCGTTATCTACCTCAACTGTCTTTATCTCAAATGGGAGTCCGTGCAATTTGATTCTAAATGTATCATAGGAGGTGATAAAAGTACCATCCTTGAATTGCTGGATCACAAGACTATTCTCCTTCCCATTCAATTTCAAGTTCCTTACGCTATATTGCCCTTTTTTATAGTCATATCCATCCTGTTCATCTTCATAAATAGTAGAGTTTTCGGTCCCCAACTTAAAGTACACTTCCAAATCGAGTTCTTGGATCTCTACCTCCCCAACAAATTGTTGTACAGGGAATTTAGGTATAATCGCCCCTTCCTTAACAAATAGCGGAATAAAATCTATATCTGCTTCTACCCATTGCTCTTTTCCACCTACTATAACTTCATCTTTCCAATAATTGTACCATTTTCCTCTTGGGATGTACATGCGCCTTCCTTGGGCGTTTGGCTCTTGAACGGGACAAACCAACAAATGTTCCCCAAAAATGAACTCATCGGTCCTAAAATGGGTCTGCGGATCTTCTTGGTCAAAATAGACCAATGGTTTTAACATGGGCTCCCCATTTTTAGAATATTTCCAGAACATCGTATACAAATAGGGCAAAAGTTGATATCGTAACTCAATAAATTTCCTAACAATATCGGTGACATCACTATCAAAAGACCAAGGCTCTTGATCCCCATGATCACCACTTGAATGTACGCGGCAGAAAGGATGGAAAATGCCCAATTGAATCCATCTGGCGAATAATTCGCCATTGGGTTGTTCCGCAAAACCTCCTATATCGGATCCCACAAAAGACATACCACTCATACACATACGCTGAACCTGCACATTGGCCAGCCATAAATGTTCCCAGGTGGCAACATTATCTCCTGTCCAGGTAGAGGAATAGCGCTGAGTGCCTGCATAGGCCGCCCTTGTAATTACAAAAGGTCGCTTGGGATACACATATTTCTTTATTCCTTCATAGGTCGCCCTTACCATTTGCATACCATAAACATTATGCGCCTTTCGATGGGTACAAGGGTGCCCATCGAAATTATGTCGTGTATCCAAAGGTGCAGTTTTAGAAGGTACTTCCATCACTGCAGGTTCATTCATATCATTCCAAACAGCATGAACACCCAATTCTGACATGAATTCCTTATAGAGTTCTGCCCACCATTCGCGCACATCAGGATTCGTAAAATCTGGAAAATGACATTCGCCCGGCCATACTTTTCCACGCATATAAGGGCCATCACCGCGCTTACAGAAATAGTCGTTCTTCATTGCTTCTTGGTACACCCAATAATCCTTATCGATCTTTATACCTGGATCGATCATGACCACGGTCTTGAAACCATCTTCATTCAATTCATTGATCATGCGTTTAGGATCGGGAAACTTTTTCTTATCCCAGGTAAAACAACGAAAACCTTCCATATAATCTATATCCAAATAAAGCGCGTCACAAGGAATTTTCATATCCCTGAACTGCTTGGCCAATGCCTTTACGTTACTTTCTGGAAAATAACTCCACTTGGACTGGTGATAACCCATGGCCCACATTGGTGGCAACTCGGGTGTTCCTGTTAAATTCGTGTAGGCTTTAATGACCTTGGACATTTCAGGACCATAGAAAAAATAATAGTTCATCTCACCACCATCGGCCCAAAAACTAGTCACATTTCTGCGCTCATGGGCAAAGTCAAAGTGTGATTTGAAGGTATTGTCAAAGAAAATACCATAAGCGATATTCTTATGAAGTCCGCAGTAGAAGGGTACAGCTTTGTACAATGGCTCTTGGTCCTTCCCATAGGCATACTGGTCTGTACACCAATTATGGACCCTTTTGCCCTTTAAATTGGAGTGGGTTGCCTTATCACCCATGCCATAAAAACTTTCCGCGTTTTGGGTGATTTTACTCATTTTTACGGTATTACCGCCATACTCATAGTTTTCTTCCCAATGAAAACCAATCTCATCTTCATTGATAATGATACCCTCTAAATCCGATATTTGGATGCGCATGGATTTTTTATCGACTAAAACCCTAAGCTTGGAAGTTTCAATCAAATATTCTGTTTTGGTTTCACCTACTTCCAGATAGTTATACCCCTTACTGGCATTTTCACTTATGGCATATGAGAAATCAGGCTGAAACACTTCTTCGGTGGCATATCTAAATCGCAATGCACTGTTACGTAAGACTGTAATCTGTAGAATAACCCTATTCTCAGTAGTGAAATAGAACTTATCTACATCTTGTCTAAAATTTATTATTTGATTGGGATAGAGGTTCCCTTTGTATTCTAACTCTGTATTGGTAATCATAAATGGTCAAAAATTTTGTGCAACAATATAAGCACTTTGGCCTGAATTTATAAAGCGAAAAGCGACCAATGGTCAACTATTGCGTTATAATTGTTCAGTGTCACTATTATTGAAAAATAACAATACCTAATGGCGGAATGGTAATTTCAATTGAATCCTTAAAACTATGCCATGGTTTTTTCTCTGTTTTAACAGCGGTATTCTTAGATCCAGATCCGCCATACTTTTTAGCATCGCTATTGAATATTTCTTTTAGCGAACCTGATTTAGGAATGCCTATTCGATAATTTTCCCTTGGAACAGGGGTAAAGTTGGCAGCAATGATGATATCGTTCTTTGTATCATGCCCTTTTCGAATATAGGTCAATACAGAATTTTCTGCATCCCCATAATCAATCCATTGAAATCCTTCCTGGCTGAATTGCTTTTCATATAGGGCGGGATAAGATTTGTAAATCTTGTTTAGATCCTTTATCAATTTCTGGATGCCTGAATGAAAATCATACTGGGTCAAATGCCAATCCAAGCTCTGGTTATAGTTCCATTCGGATGATTGTCCGAACTCCCCACCCATAAATATTAGATTAGCCCCGGGATGCGTGAACATATAGGAATAAAGCAAACGTAAATTGGCAAACTGTTGCCATTCATCGCCCGGCATTCGATACAAGAGAGATTGCTTACCATATACTACTTCGTCATGTGAAAAGGGCAGCATAAAATTCTCGGTAAAGGCATAGGTCATACTAAAGGTAAGATCGTTCTGATGGTGTTTTCTGTAGATGGGTTCCTTCTTAAAATATTCCAAGGTATCATGCATCCAGCCCATCATCCATTTCATACCAAAACCTAGACCGCCTATATCAACAGGTTTGGATACCATTGAAAATGAAGTTGATTCCTCTGCTATGGTTTGTACTCCTTTAAAATGGCCATATACTTCCTGGTTGAGTTCCCTAATGAACGAAATGGCCTCTAAATGCTCATTGTTACCATACATATTGGGTTCCCACTCCCCTTCTTCACGAGAATAATCCAAATACAGCATAGAAGCCACTGCATCTACCCGCAGACCATCTATGTGGTATTGATCTAACCAGAACAATGCATTGCTAATCAAAAAAGCACGTACCTCATTTCTACCATAATTGAAAATAAGACTTTTCCAATCGGGATGATATCCTTTTCTCCTATCTGGATGTTCATACAAGTGTGAACCATCAAAAAATCCAAGGCCATGGGCATCTTCGGGAAAATGGGATGGTACCCAATCAAGGATAACACCTATGCCGTTCTGGTGAAATTTATCGACCAGGAATTTAAATTCTTCCGGGTTACCAAAACGTGAGGTTGGGGCAAAATATCCTGTTAATTGATACCCCCAAGAAGGATCATACGGAAATTCCATGATGGGCATGAACTCCACATGGGTAAAGCCCATCTCCTTCACATATTTTACCAAATCATCAGCGAGTTGGGTATAGGTCAGGAATTCGTTTTTTTCATCGCGTTTCCAAGAACCCAAATGTACTTCATAGACCGAATATGGCTTATCCAAGGAGTTCTTGGTTTCCCGGGTATCCATCCACTTTTTATCCTTCCAAGAATACTCCCCTTCCCAAACCACTGAGGCTGTTTTCGGGGGATGTTCACAAAATCGAGCAAAGGGATCGGCTTTTTCTGTGGCTATACCAAAGTTGTTGGAGTGAATGTAGTATTTATATAAGGTGCCTTGACCAATTCCCGGAATAAACCCTTCCCAGATACCACTTTGGTCCCAGCGCACATTCAATTGATGCTCTTTATCCTGCCATCCATTAAAATCACCAACAACCGAGACTGAATTTGCAGTTGGAGCCCAAACGGCAAAATAGGTTCCTTTTTCCCCATTTACCTCTATAATATGGGACCCGAGTTTTTCATACAACTTAAAGTGCTTACCTGATTTGAACAAATTAATGTCAAATTCAGAAAAAAGAGAATGCGCTGTAACTTTGGACATAGTGTGTTTGTATTTTTTGGCAAAACTAATCAACTTTGTCTAAAAGGCATGATAATAAAGTGTTTACTTTGGTTAGCGGAGGATTTTTTACCTTAACATTGTACTGTTGATAAAAAGTGGAACGCTTTTTGAATATATCCTAAAATACATACAAAAGAAACGATTAAAACCACAATTATGAGAAAAATTAGTATAGTATTCGGAGTACTTTTATCTTTATTCATTTTGTCATGCGAAGGACCAATAGGACCTCCAGGATTCGATGGTCTTGACGGATTGGATGGAAGGGATGGCCAGGACGGCGTTAATATTTTAGGAACAGTCATCGACATTCAAGGTGATTTCGTAGCGGAAGATTATAGTATCTTTTATGAATTCCCTCAAACCGTGGAAGTTTTTGAAAGCGATGTCGTGCTTGTTTACATATTGTGGGACCAAACCGAAGATGGTAATGGGGAACCTGTTGACATCTGGCGATTATTACCACAAACACGCCTTTTGAATCAAGGTATACTGCAATACAATTATGACTATACTTTCTTTGATGTGAGTATTTTTTTAGAGGCCGATTTCGACAGAAGCACATTAACTGCAGGAGATACGGATGACCAAGTATTTAGAATTGCCGTTTTGCCGGCTGAGTTTGCCGCTGGATCAAGATTAGACCGATCTAATATAGACGCGGTCATGAGTGCCTTGGGTGTCACCGAAAAGGATGTACAAAAGGTACAAGTGGACTAATATCATTTACATTAATATATAGACCCTGTCTTTCCAAGGCAGGGTTTTTTCTTCATGAAAATCGAAAATCTACCATGATTAACATATTATTAATGCATTGAAACGTACAGGTGTTCTATATTTGAAAGGAGTAGACAATCTTATCGTCAAAAATTCAAAAGAGAAAATATGATCAAGAAACTCATTTTCGCGACATGCCTTGTCCTTGTTGGATGTAAAGGGAATTCACAGGATAAAGAGGATATTAAAGACAACAACAGCCAAAAAGAAGTTGTATACAAAGTAAACAAATCGGATTCCGAATGGCGAAAGGAACTAACAGACCTGCAATACTATGTGCTTAGAAAAGCCGGTACAGAAACTGCATGGTCAAGTAAGTTACTTGATAACAAAAAGAAAGGGACTTATGTATGCGCGGCCTGCAATAACGAGCTTTTCGAAAGCGACCATAAATATGATTCCGGTTCGGGTTGGCCCAGTTTTGATCGTGAAATCGTAGGTAATGTTGCCTATGATGTTGATTATGACATAGGGTATAAGCGCATCGAGGAACATTGTGCTTCCTGTGGAGGGCATTTAGGCCATGTTTTTAATGATGGACCTCGTGAAACTACCGGTAAGAGACATTGTGTTAATGGTGCGGCCTTAAAATTTGTTCCTGCTGAAAAGCAATAACCTTACGCTTAGGTTTAAATGGACTTTGTTAAAAATTACCTGGAGAGTGTTCATTTCGAGTTCCATCGTTATAAAACCATGGGCGAAAAAACCTTTGCCCAATTGAACGAAGCGGATATTCTTTGGAAATATCAGGAAGAAGACAACAGCATTTCACAGATCGTAAAGCACATTGTAGGGAATATGCATAGCAGATGGACGAACTTCCTGACTGAAGATGGTGAAAAATCGTGGCGAAAACGGGATAGTGAATTTGAAGACCCCTACACTACCAAAACTGAAATGATCGCCGCTTGGGAAAAAGGTTGGCAATGCCTTTTTGATGCCCTTGCCACTTTGAATAGTGGTAATTTCAATAGCCATGTCAAAATACGCAACGAAGACCATACGATTGTGGAAGCGATAAACCGGCAATTGGCCCATTATGCCAGTCACATTGGGCAGATTGTTTTATTGGGTAAAATGATAAAGGACAAGAACTGGGTCTCATTATCAATACCTAAGGGGCAATCCAAGGCCTTTAATAAAGAAAAATTCAAGAATTGATTTTTTCTTGACCGGTTTTTTCCGTCCATTTATCTCCAACATCTATATTCGTTATTTTAAATTGTAATTTGAAATACTACCATTTGGTTTTGTATTTTTGCTCCTCAAATTTGAAAATCAAAGAATAAGAATATGAGCAATTTTGATGTTATTGTTTTGGGAAGTGGTCCAGGAGGATATGTTACAGCCATTCGTGCATCCCAACTTGGGTTAAAAACGGCAATTGTTGAAAAAGAGAATCTTGGTGGGGTTTGTCTTAACTGGGGCTGTATACCTACCAAAGCATTATTGAAATCCGCTCAGGTTTTTGAATACTTACAACATGCAGGGGATTATGGCCTTAAAGCCGATGGTGTAGACAAGGACTTCGATGCTGTGGTTAAAAGAAGTCGCAGTGTTGCAGATGGTATGAGCAAGGGTGTTCAATTTTTGATGAAGAAGAACAAAATCGAGGTTATCAACGGTTATGGAACGCTAAAATCGGGGAAAAAAATTTCAGTAAAGGATGCAGAAGGCAATCATAACGAATATAGTGCCGATCATATTATCATAGCAACCGGCGCCCGTAGTCGGGAATTACCTAGTTTACCCCAAGATGGTAAAAAAATCATTGGATACCGCGAAGCCATGACTTTAGATCATCAACCCAAAAAGATGATCGTGGTAGGTAGCGGTGCCATAGGCATTGAATTTGCCTATTTCTATAAGGCAATGGGTACCGAGGTCACCGTGGTTGAATTTTTACCGAATATAGTTCCTGTTGAGGATGTTGATGTTTCAAAACAATTGGAACGCAGCTTCAAGAAAATGGGCGTTAAGATAAAAACCTCAGCAGAGGTTACCGCTGTGGATACTTCGGGGGAAGGTGTCAAAGCAACGGTAAAAACCGCCAAAGGAGAGGAAATTTTGGAAGCCGACATTGTACTTTCCGCTGTGGGAATAAAAACGAATATTGAGAATATAGGGCTCGAAGACGTGGGTATTGCCACTGATCGTGACAAGATATTGGTGAACGACTATTACCAAACAAACATCCCCGGGTATTATGCCATTGGTGATGTAACTCCAGGTCAGGCCCTAGCCCATGTGGCTTCGGCCGAAGGTATTCTTTGTGTTGAAAAAATCGCAGGTATGCATGTAGAGGCTTTGGATTATGGGAACATTCCGGGTTGCACCTATTGTACTCCTGAAATTGCTTCTGTCGGCCTCACCGAACAACAGGCCAAAGATGCGGGCCACGATATCAAAGTTGGTAAGTTCCCTTTCTCAGCCAGTGGTAAGGCAAAAGCAGCGGGTAATTCAGATGGTTTCGTAAAGGTCATCTTCGATGCCAAATATGGCGAATGGTTGGGTTGCCATATGATCGGTGCCGGAGTTACCGATATGATTGCGGAAGCTGTGGTTGCCCGGAAGTTGGAAACTACAGGGCATGAAATCCTTAAAGCGGTTCACCCACACCCAACAATGAGCGAAGCTGTTATGGAAGCTGTTGCCGATGCCTATGACGAGGTAATCCACTTATAGGCGTATGGAGTTGACAAACAGGAATATCCATAGGGATATTGCGTACTTTTATTTAGGCCTTATTCTTGCATTTTCTTTTTCAGGAATCATCCTTAACCATCGTCAGGACTGGTATCCCATGGATTATAGTTATGAGACCAAGGAAGTAGAACTGGAAATTCCGGCTGACATTGCCCTATTGGATTCCGAGGAGTACATCAAAACAATTTCATCACAATGGGATCTGGCCGATACATATGATAGTCACCGAATTCGTGAAAATGAGCTACGGGTGTACTATAAGGACAATGTGATCCTTGATGCCAATATCACCACAGGAAAGGGATTAATAGAATATAAACGAAAAGTACCCTTTTTAGGACATACGATGTTCCTGCACAAAACCACGAACAGCTTCTGGATTTGGTATTCCGATATTTTCGGGGTGGCCATGTTGGTCATAGCCATCACTGGAATGCTCATCACCAAAGGCAAGAACAGTTTTGGAAAAAGAGGATGGAAACTGGCTTTGGCCGGACTTCTATTCCCCATATTTTTCTTAATACTCTTTGCTTAAAAAAGTAATATTATGCTCAACACATTCAGATATACGGCAATCATAGAAGGTATCTCCTACTTGGCACTCTTTGCCATTAGTATGCCCCTTAAATACTTGGCGGGCCTTGGTCAACCCAATAAGTATATAGGCTACGCCCATGGCTTCCTATTTGTTCTATACCTAGTTCTTGCCATAGTTTTGACTTTGGAACGCAAATGGGGTGCAAAACGGTTTATGGTACTATTCGTGGCCTCACTCCTACCCTTTGGCACTTTTTATATAGATAAGAAATATTTAAGGGATTGAATGGCAGTGTATTTACTGTATTAAATACCTTAGTGTTAAACATTTGCCTCTATTTTCATTAAAATCGCACCTCTGGTATGATTACCTTTGTTGTCGTTCAAAATCCGTAAGTGGTTTCTTCCAAATATGAGAAATGAAGAATTCAACTTATAAGCCACAAGTTCCTCATTTATTGGGTTTATTACACCATAAGTCCTGATTCAAATCATTGCGCGATTCTATTTTTCCTCCTACATTGAGACAGATTTAGTCAAGCATAATTCAGCCCGCCATAACTTCCCAAACCATGACAAGGTATCTATTCTTTTGTAGAACAAATTAATTTATGATGCCATGAAAAATCGATTTTTAATTTACTTCATCTTTTTACTAATGATTCCTCTTACCTATTTAGGGTGCTCCAAAGATGATGATCCGGAACAGTTCAGCTTTACCGTTACGATAACCCCAGTAAACAGTGGCACTGTTAATCACTCCTCGGGCATTTATGATGAAGGGAAGCAAATATCAATCACCGCTGTGCCCGCCGAAGGCTATAATTTCCATAAATGGAGCGGGGATGCCACTGGGGATGCCAACCCATTGGTGATGACCATGAGCTCGAACACCAGAATTATTGCGGAATTCACCCTGGTGGATGCCGATTTGGATGGTGTAGGTGATGATCTGGACCAATGTCCCAATACCCCTGAGGGGCAATCTGTTGATGCTATGGGTTGTGCCGCATCTGAGTTGGATTCCGATGGAGATGGGGTGACCAATGACCTAGATCTTTGTACCGATACACCCGCAAATGCCGCAGTGGATGAAGATGGCTGTGCCGATTCCCAAAAGGATACGGATGGAGATGGGGTGACCGATGATCAAGATCTTTGTACTGATACACCTGCTGGAGAGGAGGTAGATGAAGATGGTTGTGCCGATTTCCAAAGGGACACCGATGGGGATGGTCTGACCGATGACCTGGATCGATGCCCAGAATCCCCCACTGGATCTGCCATTGATGCTTTTGGTTGCCCTGTGGGTAGTGTTTATACCCACATACCGGATGACGATTTTGAGCAAATTTTAATCAACCAAGGATATGATTATGTCCTGGATGACTACGTCTTAACCAACGCCATTAATACCATTACCGAGTTATCACTTCCTAGCATATCCGGTTTTACTGATAACTA
>JAHHKH010000381.1 GCA_018679695.1 Maribacter sp. | reverse complement strand
GATTTGATGTTCAGGGAATAAATTGGCCAGATCATTCCAAATTCCAATACTTGAACTACCCGTAAAAACTATTGTTTCCCTGGAAGCGTCCCAAAGGGTATCATATTTTTTCTGAATGCCTTCAACTTCTGTTTGAAATCGTTTGGCATCCTGTGATCGGATAGAAATAAAAGCCAAAATGAAGAATAACCTCGTAATGGTACTCATAAATATATAATGAATTCGAAAGATACTTTTATTCTGCCAAATGTTCAATGATTTCTTTGTGATAACTACCTGTTCTTTCTTCCGAGAAGTGGTCAAGTACAAATCCGTATAGCGATAATAGCATCAACCCGATACCAATGGCCCTCGTGATCGCGCTATGGGAAAGAAGCAAACATAACATTCCGGCCACCATGAGAACAAAAAAAATCTTTTGGGTTTTTGGATACCAACTTATAAAATCCTCGGTACGATTCTTTTCCGATTCAACAAATTCAGTCGGATTATCTATGTATTGTGACTGGTAATCAACAATCCTTTTTGAATTAGTGCCAATAAGATAAATACCAACACCCATTGCCATTAACGTAACCACTATAAGTGGCCGGATTATTGCCTTTGCACAAACCGTGCTGCCCCATTTGAAATAGGAAAGACCCACAAGGAGAATCATTAAGCCAAAAAACAGACTCAATTTACCTTCAAAGATCTCTCCTTTGCACCAATTAAGCGAATGCTGAACAAATTCCATTCCAATTGAAAATCACATATTAATCGCCATAAATGCCAAAGCGGCAACGCCTGCCCCGAATAACGGTCCAAATACGGGAATCCAGGCATATTTCCAATCACTGTTCCCTTTATTTTTTAAGGGCAAAAGGGCATGCAATATCCTTGGTCCCAGATCACGCGCGGGATTTATGGCATAGCCCGTTGGTCCTCCAAGGCTAAAGCCTATTCCCATGACCAAAAGTGCCACGGGCAGGGCATCCAAGGATCCTAAGGAAATGGGTTCATCGGCAATACTTCCGCCTGCTATGTAGAAGACCCCGAAAACCAAGGTAAAGGTCCCGATTGCCTCGGTGACAAAGTTCCAAAATGGACTACGAATAGCTGGTGCTGTTGAAAATGTTGCCAAAATTGCAGATTGATCGGTCGTGGCGTCATACTGTTTTTTATAGGTTAGCCAGACGAATAGATTGCCCATCATGGCACCTAGGATTTGAGCAATGCAATAGCCTGGCACCAAGTCCCAACTGAACTTCCCTGCTATTGCCAAGCCAATTGTAACCGCCGGGTTTATATGTGCCCCGGAAACATCAGCACTGATAAAAACACCGCAAAACACGGCAATTCCCCAGGCCAAGGAAATACCAACCCATCCTGAATTGGCCCCTTTCGTATTTTTGAGTACAACGTTTGCCACAATACCGTTGCCTAGCAATATCAGCATGGCCGTGCCAATAAATTCAAACAAGTATACATTCATAATTTTAGATGTTTAGTTGGTATAAGAATAATAAATACTTAAAAGACCTATTAAATTCTGTCAATCAACAATAGATTGATACACGTACTGACGCATTTTCTCGCTGTAATAATTACGATACGGTTGCAGTTGTGTCATTAATATGGAAACCAGTTTTTCTTTGGGATCAATAAAGAAGTAGGTGCAGTAAGCTCCTCCCCAATAATATTGACCAACAGACCCCAAACTTTTTGAATCGGCCACATCAACGGTCACTCCGAAACCAAGGCCAAATCCCTGTCCGGGAGCATGGAGCAAATCACCAGTTTGATTCATGGTCATAATATCGACCGTTTTAGGACTTAGAAATAGTTGTCCGTTTAAACTGCCCTTATTGAGCATCATCTGGCAGAATTTCATATAATCGGACGCAGTTGAAAAAAGACCATGTGTTCCACCAAAAACTTTATTTCCCACTATGGGCAGTTGTTGCTCGGAGTTAATTAATTTTCCTTCTTTGTTAATATTATGTACTGGCACCCATCTATTGTGACTTGCTTCTACGATATTGTAACCTGTATCTTTCATTCCCAAAGGGTCAAAAAGGCGTTCCTGTAGAAAATCCGCAACGGTCTTTCCTGAAAACTTTTCTATCAACAAGGCCAATACATCAGGTGAGGCACTATAATACCATTGCTCACCAGGATGCCCAATCAATGGGAGACCTACCAATGTATTGACCCTACTTTCTATATTTTCCTGGGGTTCTGCATACAAGGCCTGTGCAATATCATTATCCAATGGGGTTCCACCTAATCCATGGGAAAACCCTGCCGTGTGCGAAAGGAGATGGGCAATGGTTATCTCCTTATTAGCTGCTATTGTCGGCCCGTCTTTTCCGGCCTGAACATCCTTGGCAACTTTGACATCCTTGAACTGTGGTAAATATTTTGAAACCGGGTCGGTCAGAAAAAAATGTCCCTCCTCATAAAGCATCATGAATGCAGCCGAAACGATAGGTTTTGTCATTGACATCAAGTGGAATATGCCATCTTTTTCCATAGGTGTTTTATCTGTAAGACTGCTATAACCATAAACAGCACTATGAACAATCTTACCATTACGG
This sequence comes from Maribacter sp., assembly GCA_018679695.1. Classification (GTDB taxonomy): domain Bacteria; phylum Bacteroidota; class Bacteroidia; order Flavobacteriales; family Flavobacteriaceae; genus Maribacter_A. The sequence continues at coordinate 1,983 of JAHHKH010000381.1, read as the reverse complement.
GAAACAAGTGATATGGCACCAGGGATACGGCCTTCTTTTATTTCCTTGTTCAAAAATGCATCATACCTCGCCAGTCTTTCGATTGAGACACCTTCATTTTCAAAGTATTCTATATTTGATTGTGCATTTGTCCATAAAAATGGAACGACTATAAGGAAAAGGATAAAAGTAAAATGTAAAGGATTGTAATTTTTCATAATTAGGCTGGTTTTGTAATGATAAATTCTAGTGGTTTTATTTACTTTTTTATTAGCAGGGCAAAATAACATAAAAACTCCTAAATATAGTGTTTTTCAGGAATACCGCGTTTTTATCCAAAAATAGTTGCGTTAATTTATCCACTTCTTTCTGTCTTTTTAATGTAGAAATATTTAACTTACTGCTGTTATCAAACTTAAAACTAATTTTAATCTTAAAAAATCAATTATCATGAGTGATTTAGCAGAAAAACTGGCTAAACTAAAGCAAACAGCAGAGGGTCAACTGAAGGAGTGTGGAGTTTCAAATGTTGATCATGAACTTTTAGAAACATTGGTAAATCGTTTGCGTACAATGGTTGACAACAAAGATGCTACTTTGGTTTCCGGTCAAGACGCTTCTGAATTGGAAACTGTACGTAGAAATTTTGTTGAAAAGAAACTGGGAATTACAGATAAGGAAAAAGCGATGGCTGCGATACACAAAGTAGCTGAAAAGATGTCGGGAATTAGGATGAAGAGTAGACCGGCCTTTTATTATTTGGTACAGCAAGAATTAAGTTAATACATGCAAGAATATCGTAAATAAATAGAACATATGGGCAGCTTTACAGTTGCCCTTGTTTTTTAGAATTCTACCAACCCAACCAAATGAAAATACTAAGAATACCCGCATTATTGTGTGCTATTTGTCTTCCTTATATTTCCGTTGCACAGGATTATACGGTCGACCTTAAAGAACGGCCAACGGCTACTGCAGTTCCCCTAACGGAAGAACCGTTGATAGATGGCGAAGTTCTTGATGATGGCATATGGCAACAAATAAAGCCTTTTGGATCACTTAGTCAAATACAACCTAATTTTGGCCAGCCTGCCAGTGAGAAAACAGATATTCGTATTGCCTACACAACCACGACTTTTTATGTTTCAGTGGTATGTTATGATGCGCAACCCAATAGACTGGTAGTTTCTGATGCGAGACGTGATGCTGATTTAGAAAATACCGATGCCTTTATATTTATTCTGGATACCTACAAGGATAATCAAAACGGATTTGTCTTTGGGACGAATTCGATAGGGGTAGAGTATGACGCACAGGTAGACAATGAAGGCCAGGGGAATTTCAATGCCAATAGACAACAAGGGGGGACTATTGGTGGCTTTAATATAAATTGGGATGGTTCATGGGAAGTGAAAACCAAGGTCGGAGACTTTGGTTGGAGTGCTGAATTTGCAATTCCATTGCGTACAATTCGTTTTCAGGCCGGTAGGGATTGGGGCATTAATTTTCGAAGGAATATCCGAAAGACAAACGAAATTGCTTATTGGGCAGAGATGCCAGTCAGTTTTACCCTGAATCGGCTTTCGCTGGCCGGAACCTTGACGGGTTTGGAGCTTAAAAATCCGGGAAACCTTAAGGTTATACCCTACGTTTTGGGAAGTACATCAAAAGACTTTACAATTGAAGATTCAGATTATGATTTTGACGCCGAGATCGGTGGTGATATCAAATACAGTATTACACCCAGTTTAACATTGGATCTTACCTATAATACCGATTTTGCCCAGGTTGAGGTAGATCAGCAACAAGTAAACCTTGACCGTTTTAATTTATTCTTTCCTGAAAAGCGACCCTTTTTTCTGGAAAATGCAGGACTGTTCAGTGTAGGTAGTCCGGGCGAAGTCGATCTTTTTTTTAGTAGAAGGATAGGTATTGGGGAGGAGGGCAATGTGGTTCCGATTATAGGAGGGGCCCGCGTTTCGGGAAAGGCGAATAGAACCAATG
>JAHHKH010000356.1 GCA_018679695.1 Maribacter sp. | reverse complement strand
TTGCCTTTATGTCTTTTAGCAGGTTTAAAACCTGCATGAACCGCTTTATGTGATAGATAGGCAAAAAATGGCTTGCTCTTATCCCTATTATCCAACCAATCGAGTGTATGTTCGGTAAGCAAATCAGTAATATAGGTAGAGTCCTTATATGTAATTCTTTCCCCATTGATGTTCAGGGTTGGATTATAATAAACCCCTTGTCCTGGAAAACTCTCCCAATGGGTAAATCCAGGCTGGGGATTATCGCCATGATCACCCATATGCCATTTTCCAAAAAAACCGGTCTGGTATCCCGCTTTTTCCAAATATTCGGGGAAATAGGTAAGATTCCCTGGATCAGGCGCTTGATTATCAACAATGGTATGTGAATGTGAGAATTGCCCAGTTAATATTGAAGCCCGACTAGGGGAACATAATGAAGTGGTAACAAATGTATTGGGCAAATAAGCCCCTTCACTGGCCAATTTATCCATATTTGGTGTTTCCAACCATGGTACCTTTCCTGTGAACCCCATATAATCATAACGATGGTCATCTGTCAATATGAATATGATGTTGCGTGGTTTCTTTTTGACTTTTGGAATAGGATCGATTAGATTATTGGCTTTCGAACTGCTTCCAAATAACAGTAAACAGCAAATTGATAATATCGCGATTCTTGATGATTTCATAATTCAATTAATTAGATTCCTGTTCGAAAAAAACCAAGGACATTCGTTGAGGGTGCATTCCAATTTGGACCTGTTCAATTTCTTTTCGATTATCAGTCCGTCTTTCGTTTTTGTGCAATAAACCATGAATATAGCTCTTCTGTTGAATAGGCTTGGATCCATGAATCGTGTCCTACACCCGGGTAACGAGTAAATCTAACCTCATGGCCCAAATCCCTCAATCTACTTACCATGGTCTCTGACTCCGATATCGGAATAGATCTATCCTCTTCGCCATGAAAGACCCAAATCGGCATATTTTTATCGATCCATGTGGCATATGGAAGCGGTGTCATTCCGCAAACAACGGCCATAGCAGCAAACTTATTAGGATAGTGCACAGCCATTTCCCAAGCAGCTCCCCCTCCCCTACTTAATCCGGTTAAATATATCCTGTTTTTGTCGATTCTATTATTTTCGACAATCGTATCCAATAATTGAACCACGGCCCTAGTGTTCCACCATTTTCTTTTATACGGGTTTTGTGGAGCCAATATAAGGAATGGAAATTGCTTGCCCTCTGCGATCAATTTGGGCGGGCCATTGGCTTTTATAGTAGATAGGGTATCCCCAGATTCCCCACCACCATGTAAAAATAAGAGCAATGGAAATTTTTCATCGCTCTTTTCTTCATATTCCTTAGGGAAATAGAGGTAATAATTTAGCGATTCGGTAATTACGGTCTCCATCGCTGCATCAATCAATTGTGATGCTTGTTTTTGAGCCGAACAGCCTTGTAAAAGTAGCAGGAGAACTATTAATTGTACGCATTTTTTCATTCCCGTTAAGATACTATTTTCCTAGTTTTTTGGGAATCTTGAAATCAAGAAAATAGTCTGCTTATCCAATTAAAAACAATAATAGCACATAAGGAACAAAAAAAAGGCCGATAAAATCGGCCTTCCTATAAATTGATATTGTTTTTATCGATACAAAGTAAAGTGACCTACATAACGAATTTCACTTTTATCATTGGCATTGACTACATACCAATAATCACCTGTCGGAACAGGACTACCATCATAGTTTCCATCCCAATTCGAAACTTGATCTAAAATGGCTACTACTCGACCATATCGATCATAAATCTTCACCTCGATATTGGGGAAAAAATCCCTGTTCTTTGGTGACCAAACATCATTATTGTTATCACCGTCTGGAGTAAAGAAATTTGGGATTTCCAACATTCCGGTAAATTCAAATGGAACGGTCACAACGGCTACACAACCATTTTGATCAACAACCCGAACAGTAACCGTAGTGCTTTCATTTGTAGTATAGATATTCTCGCTACCATAAGACTCACCCTGGAAAAAGTACTCATATCCTCCAAAACCTCCGGCTGCAGTCGCCGTAAGCTCATTCGGACCGGTCTTTACCGCACTGATGGTCAGCGGGTCATAGCTATCTATGGAAAACTCCTCAAAACTTGTACAGCCATTTTCATGGTAAATATAAACCGTATGATCCCCTGCGGGTAAATCTCCCCATGTGGTCTGGGTATCCGCTTGACTAACATCATCGACATCCAATGAGAAGAGTAATCTTGGCAAAAGACTCGTATCTTGCATTACCACAGATACCGTACTGTTGGGGAATATACCCTCACAACCATATACGACAGGGGTTTCTGCCGTAAGGTCTACTCCTATTTCTATGGGGATCAAAACATCCGTACCACATAAATTCGCATCCTGTACAAATACTATATAAGTCTCACCACCTATAAGATTGTCAAAAAATAAATTATCGTTTCTAACAAAAACCTCACTTCCATCTGAATTTGGCCCTACAAGCATGGTCTCGTAATAAGGCATTAGTGTTATTGGGTCAATAAATGGTGTTCCACCCGTAACGGTCAGTTGTGCGGTACCGTCTTCAAAACCAATACAAGTTTCGGGAGTAGTTGATACATCGGTGATAGTTATTTCATCAGGTTCGGTTACGGTTAAGGTCTGTTTTTCAAAACACCCGTTTTCATCTTGAATAAGAACTTCATAACTACCCGCTAACAATTCCTCGAAAGTATATATACCAGGATTCATTGGGTCGCTAAAGAACTCATTAAAATTAGGCTCTATTGCAAATTGAACAAGTCCAACGCCACCACTTGTTACTTCAATTGTGATGGTTCCGTCTTCCGCACCAGTACAGGTAACCGGTGTTGGGGTGGCATTGAATAAAATGGGTTCGGGCCTAACAATTTCAAACGGACCGGCAATATCACTACAGGTAACACCACTTGTAACGGCAATATAATAAGAAGTACCTTCAGGCAGACCTTCAAAAGTACCATTGTCCTGTGGCCCTCTTATTAAGGTAGCCGTTGCCGAAGGGCTAAATGCGTCCACAGGATCACCTGCATAAAGGTAGAATAGGTTATTACCTACACCTCCATTAATGAATGATTCTATTCTACCGTCCAACTCAGAGGCACAGGAAATATCATCTGGCTGATTGGGTAATAAGGTAATTCCCGTTGCATCTGTCATGGTAATACCATTGGTTGTAACTGCAGGGCAAATATTTGATGCGTTTTTCTTCCTAACATCAAATTGATAGGTAATCCCTGCCACACCTGGAAACAATTCTGAAGTTCCGGTCATATCGGTATACGTACCCACGGCCACTCCATTTTCAATAGCGAGATACTCATAGGTGAATAATGGATCCGGGTTTTCTATAGTTAGTCGAATTTCTCCCATACCACCACAACCTGGCACTCGGGTTTGTACCAATCTTGGGTCTACAGGTGGTGGTGGATCAACATAATAAGGAACCGTAACAAATAAGCAATCAAAGCTTGAAGAAACTTCAATGGCGTACCATCCTTCGCTTATAAATCCACCGCTCGCACCTATGAATGTAGGTGTGTTCTGTAATCCACTTGCCGATACAACATCGGTATTATCATTACTATTCAGGTACAACAATCTATAATTATATCCAGCCCCTGGATAACCTCCCGTTGCTCCTGCAGTGGCAGTAAGCGCATCTCCCGTAGTAGGGTCATAAGCCTCCAAAACAGCATTATTGCCCCCAGGACATTGTAATGCAAGCGGTTCGCGAATTCCAGCATCTATTTGAGGTACAATCGGTAAATTCAATTCGAAAGTATCCGTACAACCTTCAACATCCCTTATCTCCACTTGATAATCCCCGCTTGGTAAGTTTTCGAACGCATTCGAATTGGTAAAGGCAACGACCTCTGTAGGATAGGTTACCCCCCCATCTGTACTGACTAAAAGTCGATATTCATAAGGTGAACCATCCCAGCCACCTTGACCAGTAGCTTCAATTTTACCGGTATCATCGTTGCATCCAGTATTTCCAATTTCGATGGCATCGACCTGTAATGGCCCATTGGGGGTTCTTATGGTCGCTGAATTGCTATCCCCTGAACAAAATGG
>JAHHKH010000346.1 GCA_018679695.1 Maribacter sp. | reverse complement strand
GGGATTCCCGATGAGGCTACCGAACAATCAAGTAGAGAACGTTCTAATCAAGGATTGTTGAAACTGAGTGCATCTTATCAACCAAACATCAATAATCAGCTCGATTATGACATCTTGGGCCGTGTATCGAATGACACCCAGAATCAGCGTGTTTTTTCTTCAGTAATTGGCAATACGAATCAGTTGGATGAAGTCACACCATTTAGCCTCAATCAAAATATAAATTATTATTACACGCTGGATGAATCCAATATCTTCGCATTTGAGGCACAACATTTGCTGAAAAATGAAGATCCGTTTTACAATGCAATTTTGGTCAATGACCCAAATGGTTTGGATGCCTTCGATACTACTGCCGAAGCTCTTGGTATAGACACTTCCCTGACGAATTATGACCTAGGACAGAAAAGGCGCATTAAGTCCAATCAGTTGGATGCCAAATTAGATTATTACAACATCCTAAATGCTAAGAGTAATATCAACTTCACCTTAGGGACAATTTTGAGTCGACAAGAATTCAATTCCAATATTTTCCAGTTCCTAGGGGATGGATCTCAGTTTAATCCAACTCCAACCTTCAATGATGGTCTCGCCTCCAACGATATAGCGTATAATTTCAGTGATATCTATTTAGGAGTGCATTACCGATTTAAAACTGGGAAATTTACGATTACACCCGGTTTTTCGGTACATGCATATGGAAACAAGAATGTTCAGTTTGGAGAAACTTTCAAGGATAATTTCTTTAGATTTTTACCGGATTTTGAAACCCGAATCCAGCTTAAGAAGAGTGAAGCACTAACTTTAAAATACGACATGCGCAATCAGTTTACCGATGTCACTCGATTGGCTCAAGGATTGGTGTTGAACAATTTCAACAGCATTCAATTCGGGGAGCCCGACCTTCAGAATGCATTGTCCCATAATGTTAGTCTGTTTTACAGCAGTTTTAACCTCTTTAATTATACCAATGTTTTCGCTAGAGCGGCATACACGAGCAATATAGATCAAATACGAAGTTTGACCAATTTCGAAAATGTAATTAGAACAAGTACCTTCTTTAATTCCAGTTTTGCTGACGAAAATGTTAATGTCTTTGGCCGTGTGCAGCGCACATTTGGCAAGATCAGAGCCACATTGAATGCAAGTTTCAACTATAGTAAAATCAATCAGTTCATTCAGGGACAACAATCGTTGAATGAAGGATTTACTCAAACATACACACCAGGTATTCGTACAAATTATAAAATAGCACCCAACGTTAGCTTGAGGTATCGTTATAGTGTTACCAACAATAATCAAGGTGGTGGTAAGACAGAGTTCGTGACCAATGCACCTTCAGTTGAGTTTGATGCCTATATCTGGAAAGCAGTCACATTCCGAACAAATTATTCCTATACGAATCAGGAATCCAGTGAAGGTCAATCCCAGTCTTTTCAAAACTGGGATGCCACACTATCCTATAGAAAGAATAGGGATGCCAAATGGGAATATGAAATCAAGGCAACCAATATATTGGATATTGATTCCCAAGTGAGAAATAATGCGAATAATTTTTCGGTCTTCACCTCAGAAACCTTTATTCAGCCACGGTTCGTTACCTTTAGGTTTGTTTACACCTTATAGGGGGTAGTGCAACCGCTTTGGCTACCTCACCTCGTCTTGGAAAATCATTTTTACATACTGTTTGAATTTATATTGATTGGGTATGCAATAACAGCTTTTACTTATGACATTTATTGATAAAAAATGGGACCAGCACTCATATTTTGTATAATTGATTTTACCCGTTCAGATTTCGACTCAACTCTTATATAGTTTTACTGCTACAGTTCATTTTCGAAAGTGAATCCCGTACACTTTTAACCAAGTGCAATCGATAATGGGAATTGTAAAGAAATGAAAGCAAATAAATCAAAACGCATTCTTTCTGATTCATTTCCCTTTCTCCAGATGTTATATTGTATATTAGTAAACTTACCACATAGGGCGGGAGTGGAAATGCCATAAAACGGTCCTTCTGGGAATCATATATATACATTAAATATCAAATCAAACCTCATGGATTGGCCAAATCATATTAAAAATCTTGCAAAGAATGGAATCGACCCTTCTGGAAATTATGTAATTTTTCAACTAGGATCCTATCCTTGGCAATCACCGGTGGAGGCCACCTCGGGATCGGGAATATTGCATGAGGCACAGCATGAGGTTTTTAATACTATGGATGGGGTCGCCAGTTATTCCATATTTCCTTCGGGATTTGCTCGCCAAAAGAACCGGGAACTAAATAGGAAAGATGTTAGAATCTATGAAATGGATTCTGAGGTTCCCGAATATAGCCATCCCGACGGACACCGATGGGCGGGGGTAAGTAAGGAATATGTGAATAGATTCATTGCTGATCATGAAAAGATGGTATATGATTATATGCTCGAAATAGAGAACACCTTTGAAGCGGGTTCCGAGATCCAGCTCTTTATTGCGCATCACACCTGCATAAACAGTATTATCGCGAAAAGGGTAATGGAAAAAAGAGCTGCCAACGGCTATTCGGTTCCTCCCATTGTGATTTTTTTACATGGAACTGCTATGAAAATGATGGTTAATGAATTACGGGAAGTCTCGCTGATCGAATCTGGTGAAATGGCACCTACAGACAGGAAATGGCCATCCACCTTTCACGAACAATTGACTGCTTTGGGTGTTTTTGACGATTGTAGCAAACCTGGAAACGCAAATCTTGCCTACGCCATTTCTGAGGAGAATATGGAGGTGTTTTCCGAATTGTTTCCCAGGTTCGACAAAGATCGGTTTATTTTGGCAAATCCTGGCTTTAATAGCTGTTTTGTCCCTCGTCCGCAAATGAAATTAGAGGATGTTTTAAAAGAAGCCAATTTAAAACACCTTGGTTTGACCAAAGAAAAGACCTATGACCTAAGAACGGATTACAAGCACATGATTGTATTTGTGGGCCAATTTGTAGGCTGGAAACGAATTGATGCTGTTTTACGGGCCGCAAGGATTTGGGAAACCGAGTTTGGCAATGAACTTCTTACGTTGATCGTTGGGAAACAGAAAAAAGAATATAACATTGAGTTGCAAAATTTAAATGAGAGTTTGGGAAATAAAAACACCTGTTTTGTTGGGCCATTGATGCAGCCAGAGTTGGCTAAGTTATTTGCGGCTGCAAGTGTTTGTACGTTCCCTTCCAAAGCCGAACCTTTTGGAATGGTGTTGATTGAAGCGCTGGCCTGTGGAGTTCCTGTAGTAGGCGCTGATTCTGGTGGTCCTAGGGATTTTATGACCAAGGATGTTGGATATTTGGTGCCGGAAAGTGATGATATCGAAGTATTTAGTGAGCACCTTGCCAATGTTGTTATCCGAGCGATTAAAGAAGATTGGAAAACAAAAATGTCGGATGAGTGTATTAAAGTAGCCGCACCTTTTTCCAATACAAAGAAAACGAAGCAACTTTTGGAAGACACACAGAAACTGATAGCTAGAGGTTTATAAGGCAACA
>JAHHKH010000335.1 GCA_018679695.1 Maribacter sp. | reverse complement strand
TTCAAAACAACGGCTGTCATTGTATCTGGGGTTTTTATTTTTCTCATGTTTATGCTGTTTTGTAAACTAAACCATTGGTCCAAATATTATAGCCTCTTCGCCGATATCGGTAAGCACACAACTTTTAGAAAAGCTACTGCCATTTTGTTCAATTTGAAACCGTATACTATTTTCCTCCGGAGAAGAAACAACAGGAAGCCAGCGATAGGGTAGATCCAACTCGGTTACTTTTGGTTCCATTAAATTAAGAATAACATACTGTCCGTTTTGAGGCTGAAATCTGGCCGGTTTTTCAAAGCTTAATTCAATCGTTTTGTCATCAATTTTTTTGCGCTCCAGGAGTGAAACAACTCTCTGGTCCACATACTTTTCATCATCACACTCTGACCATATTTTGTCTCGATTCATCTGCAATGCGGCTAAGAATCCGGCCATGATGGAACCTTCAAAACCACCTCCGGGGAATGCCCATGCCGATGCAAAATACAAGTTGGGGATCAGGAAATTATTCCTGAGGCGTTTAGTTCCTGACTGTTCTTTGGATTGAGCAAAGCCGTAAACCGATCCAGCAGTATTTGAGGTAAATCGTTTAATGGTTTTTGGAGTAGCGACTTCGTAATATTCAATGCTTTCCCGTATTCCTGGAAATTGTTTTTCTAATCGGCCTAATAAAATTTGGGCTACTTCTTCCTTTTTGGCCTTGTAGTCTTCCTTACTCAGGCCATCCCAGTCTTTCAGATAATCTGCGCAACAGATTACACCTACCGATTTACCTGCTGGTGCCAGTTGGGAATCTATCTTGTTGTAATCTACAAAAACGAAGCTGCGTTTTGACCAATCGCCAGTATTGTTAGGGTGTATGTCCTTCATAGTCTTTACATCATCTCCCTTAAAAGCATTGGAGTAGTGTTTTACACCAAAGGCGGTTATGTCGGATTTAAATCCCAGATAAATATTCAATAAGGAGCAAGCATTGGTTTTATCACCTATTTGTTGTTTGAGAGAAGTCGCATGGGGCTCATCAAGCATATCAGGCACTATGGGCATGGCACAATTGGCCACGGCATTATCGCATGAAATGGTCTCGGGTTCCAAGTTGTCATTAAAACTGTCACGGAAGGTGACTCCGGTTACTCGGCCATTTTTCGTTACGATCTTCTCAGCCTTTTTACCCAACAAAACGCAACCTCCTTGTTTCTCAATGTATGCTGCCAATTGATTGGAAAGCTCTTGTGAGCCTCCTTTTATAAAGTAACCACCACTTCCAATAAAGCTCGAAAATGGCAAGCCGTAGTAGAACATGGATAAGGTGTAAGGGTTATCGTCCCAATAAACAATATGCCCCAACAGGTCTAGTTTTGCGTTTTCATTGGTAATGTACTTATCGAACCAAGAGCCAACCGTATGTCGCGTTGCTTCTACAAGATTTGGGTAAAACAAGGGCATAAAAGGATACATCAGCTTGCGTTTCAATGGTGTGCGGGGCAATTTGACGCCTTCTCTTCGTATACCGGCAAGCAATTTCATAAGCCGCTTGATTCCTTTTTCTTCTTCAGGATATTTATCGATCAGTGCTTTACTTGCTGCAGTATAGGTGTGTGGAAATACAAACTTCTCCTGGTCTGAAATCACAGCATACAATTCAGGTACTTGTTGCAATTCAACTTCTTGATCGATATCCAGCATTTCGAATATTCTCAAGATTGACCCATCCTTTTCTAAGCCACACATTTCATGCAGGCCAACTTCAATGATGAAATCGCCACGCTTAAAGGTTGTGGCGCATCCACCAGGTTTGTGGTGTTGTTCTAACAATAGAACCTTTTTTCCGAATTTGGTGAGGGTGGCTCCGGCAGTCAATCCGGCCAAACCTCCTCCGATAACGACGGTATTATATTTCATTTTTTTGTGTTTTGCGTGGGTGAGGGTAATTTATTCTTGATAATTTGTGTCTGCTATTTTTGCTGTATGAACAATAGGTATATCCCAAGCTTCTATAATCTGACCATTGATAATACACCATACCACAATAGCGTCAATCTCCATAGGATTGCCATTCAAAAACATCTTGTCTTTAACATGGGTAGTAACTAGATTATCTCCCATAGGGGTTATGGATATGGGATTTACCTTAAAGGAACCATCCGTGCGACCACCCAATCTGTTGAAGAAGTCCTTCAAGCCAGCGAAACCGACATAGTCACCCTCTAATTCAGGTAGTTTAGGGTTAATATAATGCCAAACGAAATCTTCGGCTAACACCTCAGCCAAAGTATTGGGATCTGCAGGATTGAACCTCTTCAAAATACTGATATTTGGATGTTCTTTATTCATGGGATTAATTTTTAACTAGCTGCTTTTTAGGAATGAATTCCCTATATTTTCTTCTTGGTTAAAAGGGGCCATTGCACAGAGTGCAATAAATAAAAAAGTTATTGTTTTCTTTAGTATTGAGTTAATAATATAAACACTAAATCTACTGTCTATCAGCTATTTAAACAATGATATAAATCATAACACACGTTTTTAGGATTCCTATTCCTAAATTGACATAGTTAAAAATCAAAAGCGGTAATAACAGCAACAATTAGTAGTGCACTTAGAATTGAATTGAAGGTTGAAATCATTCAATTTTGAAGGAGTTTTTTAAACTCTGGTCTGGATAATCAATAGCTATATTTACGCTATCTTTTGTTGGAAAATTTGCCTTTTAAAATATAAAGGGTAGGTCATAGTGAAGCAAAACGTGCTCGTGTAAGGGAAGTAGCGCTATCTATTCTGGGA
>JAHHKH010000322.1 GCA_018679695.1 Maribacter sp. | reverse complement strand
CTCCATGGCTATCGGTGGCAATCATTTTATCCATGTATTACGCAGAAACCTGGACTTGAACATCGTATTGTTCAACAATGAAATTTATGGATTGACCAAAGGGCAGTTTTCACCTACCTCTTTGGTTGGTCAAAAAACAAAATCATCGCCCTATGGTAATACACAACCCCCATTTTCCGCAGGTGAGTTGGCCATAGGGGCACAGGCACGTTTTTTTGCAAGAATTTCCGGGAATACCCCTAAAGAAATGACCCAGTTATTCATAGGTGCAGAAAAATTCAAGGGTACCTCTTTGATAGAAGTCATGCAAAATTGCCCGATTTTCAATGACGGGGCTTTTGCCAAATATACCGACAAAGCCGTTCGGGAAGACCGCCAGCTTTTCGTCGAACATGGCAAACCTATGGTATTCGGGAAAGAAAAGGACAAAGGTTTGATCCTTAAAGGGCTTAAGCTCGAAGTGGTCACCTTGGGCGAAAATGGAATTACACAGGAAGATTTGCTGGTACACAACGCCAAGTTAGAAGATCCTACTTTGCATCAAATGTTGGTGCGCTTGGAATATCCTATGGTCACAGGTATCATAAGAAGTTTTGACGATGTTACGCTGGAGGAAAGAGAAGATGCACTTACCGCGCAGGTGAAAGCGGATTCTCAATTTTCTAAAACCGACGATTTGTTCTTTTCCGGTGACATTTATAATGTATTTTAATTAATATATGGGATCAGAAGCAATTATTGTATTTCTCATTGCCGGAATCGTTCTAGTGGCAGGAGCTAATTTTTTGTCAAATCTGATCTCCCACAAATCGGATAGTCCTGCAAAGAGAGAGCCTTATGAAAGTGGTATGAAGACCATTGGACCTACTTGGGTACAGTTCAAGGTCGGTTATTATTTATTTGCCATCTTGTTTCTGATTTTTGATGTGGAAGTGGCTTTTTTGATACCCTGGGCGGTAGTTTTTAAAGATTTTGGGGCGATTGCCTTTATCGAAGTCCTAATCTTTCTAATAATTCTAGGATTGGGATTAATTTATGCATGGAAGAAAGGAGCATTGAAATGGGAATAGACAAACCAGATATACCAGAAGATTTCCCCGGTAAGGTAATCCCGGCAGGGAATGGTGCCAATGTTATTGTTACCTCCTTGGACAAAATAATCAATTGGGGACGCTCAAATTCACTATGGTCTTTATATTTTGGAACTAGCTGCTGCGCCATTGAAATGATGCAGACAGGAGCGGCAAGGCATGATTATTCACGATTTGGCTTTGAAGTGGCAAGACCTTCCCCCAGACAAGCCGACTTGATTATCATCGCTGGAACCATTGTAAACAAAATGGCACCTGTATTACGCCGCTTGTATGATCAAATGGCAGAACCCAGGTATGTAATTGCCATGGGGGCATGTGCCATATCAGGAGGGCCTTTTTTCTATAATACCTATTCAGTGGTAAAAGGGGCGGATCACGTAATCCCTGTGGATGTCTATGTGCCTGGATGTCCTCCTCGTCCTGAAGCATTATTGGAAGGAATGCTTATGTTACAGGATAAGATACGAACGGAAAGTATGAAGCATAAAAAGAATCCTATTGAAGGATTCGATGAAGGACTTTGATGATTTAGATAAAGATATTATGACCAACCAAGAATTACAAGAGCTAATCGGTAGCTGGTTTCCAATTCCGGCCATGGAAAAGGAATCAGATGCCCCTAAAGTGGTAGAAACTGAAGAAGGCTCGGAAGAAGATACCGTTCTTGAGGAAAAGATTGATCCAAGTCTTTTGGAGTTTAGTGAAGAAGGTTCGCAATTCTTGAACATCATGGTCCAACAGGAACAGCTTCATTCACTCATGTCACAATTAAGAAATAACATAGAAACCAATCTAGATTATCTTTTTTGTTTAACCGGGGTTGATTGGGGTACGGACTTGGGGGTAGTATATCATTTAGAATCCACTACCCATAGACATAGCCTCGTAGTTAAGGTTAAAACCCCTGATAGGGAATATCCAACATTCGATTCTGTATGCGATATTTGGAAGACCGCGGAATTCCATGAACGTGAGGTCTATGATTTTTTTGGAATAAAATTCAATAATCACCCGAATTTAAAGAGACTGTTCCTGACTGATGAGTGGGAAGGATTCCCTCTACGAAAGGATTATGTAGACGAAATTAATATGGTCATCAAATAGATTACAATTATACTAACCCAAAGATTTAATTAAAATGAAAAAAAAGTATGTCGTAAGTTCCCTTATTATAGGATGTGCTCTATTATTTGTATTTGGATTTCAGGTTGCACAAGATTTAGGATTACATCTATTACAATCACCAGGGGCTGTCGTTAAAGATTATGTTGAACCCGATTATGGCCTTGGTTCGGGTCATGTCGATTCCTTAAAACCTTTTCCCAAGATCAAAAAAGGGGAAAGAACGCCCTTTGATCTTTGGAACTACGCCGGTAAAGGGAAAAGTTCTTTCATGGACGCCAATCTGCCCATGGAATGGAATGAATGGTTGGCCTTCCACAATAAGCAAAAACCCCAGTTGATGAAAGATATTAGGGCGTATATGGCTTCCCGATACGATTTCAATGGCAAATCTTATAAGGGGAAATATATGTCCGGTGGAAGAAAACCGATTATGAAAGGCCCTATTTCCAGACTGTCTGAAGGTGTTGCTTCTTATGAGGAATTGGCCAAAATGTCTCCGGAAGAAATAAAACAAAAAGACCTGTTTCCCTTTAAGCCATTGGCACACCCTTTGGCCTCAACGGCACATATGGTCTTTCCTGATAGTTGGAACCTGGCCCACCCTGAACATCTCAGAATAGATCTTGACCATGACTATCCCGATGAATATCTACCAGAGTTTCCGCCACCAATGTTCCTCACCACGCATAAAGAATTGGGCGATGTAACAAAAGGAAGGGAGATAACCTTAGGCAATCATTACGAAATATTCAACGGCTTGTTAACTCCCGAACAAATGGAGGGCTTAAAGGAACTGTTGCGTCCAACGCCAACCACATGGTTTAACCATACCCCGCATAGAGTGACCAAAGAACCAAGCGCTGGTGTTGCCTGTTTTTCATGCCATGTTAACGGGCATACCAATGGTGCATTTGAATTGTCTCCAGATAGTCGGCCAAATATGGCAAGGCTCCGTGTCGGCACTCCATCAATGCGTGGTAATTACAATTTAATGCAATTGTCTTCCAAGCGCTCAATTCGTAGTATGGATCACTTTGCTGAAATAGAGGAGTACTTTGACGGTGATCCCGGAATGATGCAACATATAGGACCTAGGGCACATCAAAAATCAGTGGCTAATAGAATGGGTGATTTTAATGCCATGCTCGATTTTCCACCTGCACCCAAATTGGGGCCTATGGGAAATCTGATTCCTGAAAAAGCTTCGAAACAAGAATTATATGGGGAAAAATTATTCAACGGAAAAGCACAATGTGTAAAATGCCATTACGGACCTGCTTTTGTAGATGACTATATGCACGATTTAAAGGTAGAACGGTTTTACAAAGGGAGACCTGAGGGTCCTATAAAAACATTCCCCCTTAGAGGGATAAAAGACTCGCCTCCTTACTTACATGATGACAGACTCCCAACATTGGATGATACCGTGGAGTTTTTCAATTTGGTATTGGAATTGGATTTGACAAAAGACGAAAAAGAAGCATTGACTGCCTATATGATGTGCTTATAGCTATAAAACAATAAAATCCGGAAGCAAGGTTAAAAATCTATAAAGGCAACTATGCATCCGTGAAATGTGAATTATGGAAACAAAGACGGTAGAGACCAACTTTAAATCTGAGGAATATTTCATTAATATGGGACCTCAGCACCCTGCGACCCATGGTGTTCTGCGTCTTTTGTTGACCATTGATGGTGAGATTATCAAAAAAGTTGAGCCAGACTTGGGGTATATTCATCGCTCCATTGAAAAAATGTGCGAAAGGGATAGTTATCAGCAGATTGTCCACCTTACGGATCGAATGGACTATCTATCCTCGAATATCAATAATGAAGCGGTATGCCTCGCCGTAGAAAATGCACTTCAGCTTGAGGTTCCAGAACGTGTAAAAGTCATTCGTACCATTATCGGGGAATTGACCCGGATTTCTTCCCATTGTTTATGGTGGGGGGTCATGGGTATGGATGTAGGTGCGCTAACCACTTATTTTTATGGCTTTAGGGATAGGGAACTGATCAACGATATTTTCGAGGAGACCTGTGGCGCCCGGTTGACAATGAATTACAATGTGCCAGGTGGATTGATGTTTGACATTCATCCCAACTTCATTAAACGTGTAAAGGATTTTATTGTCCATTTCAAGACAAAACTTCCGGAATATGACCGACTCTTAACTGGTAATGTTATTTTCCATAAAAGAACCAAAGGGGTAGGGATTTTATCCAAGGAAGATGCTATTTCATTTGGTGCTTCTGGTCCTGTGGGCAGGGCTTCAGGGTACTCCTGCGATGTTAGAAAGCACCATCCTTACAGTGCTTTGGATAAGGTCACATTCAATGAGGCCCTAAAAACCGAAGGGGATACATTTGCCCGGTACCTAGTTCGAATCCAGGAAATGTGGGAATCTTTATCGATTATAGAACAATTGATAGATAATATTCCCGAAGGGGAATATCGGGTAGCAACCAATGCGGTCATTAAATTGCCCAAAGGGGAGTATTACCAAAGAGTTGAAACCGCAAGGGGGGAACTTGGGGTTTATATCATAAGTACAGGAACAAAAAACCCATATCGATTGAAATTCCGCTCCCCAGGATTTTCTAATTTGTCGCTATTGAACCATATAGCCGTAGGTGGCAAAATAGGGGATTTGGTGGCAACAATGGCCACACTGGATCTTGTAATTCCTGATATTGATAGATAATACCATGATAAGAGCGCTAAGCATAACAAAAAGTATTCACGATTGGCTTTATAGTTCAATGTCTGAAAACATGGCGCATTTGGTTGAAATGGTATTGATTGCCCTGGTTTATCTGGCTATTTTTTCGGTAGCCGGATTGTTTTTGGTTTTAATCGAACGTCGGGTGGCCGCGTGGTTTCAACTACGCATAGGTCCCAACAGGGTAGGTTTTCAAGGGTTATTGCAGACAATGGCAGATGCCTTGAAGTTGGTCTCCAAAGAACTCACAGGAACTGAAAGGGCAGATAAGTTTTTATACAACCTGGCACCCTATTTTGTAATTATCACGGCATTGATGGCATTGGCTGTTATTCCTTTTACCCAAGATTTTCAGGCTTTCGATATTAATATTGGGATTCTATTCTTGATTGCCATATCTTCCATTGGTGTAATCGGAATACTTTTGGGAGGATGGAGCAGCAACAACAAATTTGCGTTGATCGGCGCCATGCGAAGTGGTGTTCAGACTATAAGTTATGAACTTTCGATAGGTCTATCATTATTGACTATGATTTTGATCACAGGTTCACTTCAACTTTCCCAAATTGTTGAAGTACAGAAAAACGGCTGGTTGATTGTTCAAGGTCATATCCCGGCTATAATCGCTTTTATGATCTATATGATTGCCGGTACCGCCGAGACCAACAGGGCTCCTTTTGATATGGCCGAAGCCGAATCAGAGTTAGGAGCAGGATTTCATACTGAATACTCGGGAATGAAGTTTGCCTATTTCTTTCTGGCGGAATTTATAAATATGTTCATCATCGCAGCTATTGCAACCACTGTCTTTTTTGGGGCCTGGTTGTCGCCTTTTGGCATTACGGAATCAATTCCGATCCTAGGGGTCTTTTGGTTTTTGGCAAAGGCCATGGTCCTTGTGTTTTTAATGATGTGGTTTAGATGGACATTTCCTAGACTAAGGGTAGATCAATTATTGACGTTGGAGTGGAAATACCTACTACCTTTGAATCTAATGAATATAGTAATAATGGCCCTGATTGTTTGGCAAAACCTAATAATACGATTTTAATGTTATGAGCTATTTTTCCGACATTTTCAAAGGTATTAAAACACTCCTGACCGGGATGAGTGTTACCGGAAAGTACTTTTTAACATCTCGAAAAGGGGCCATCACCCAACAGTATCCTGATAATAGGGATACACTTAAGATGTTTGATCGTTTCCGTGGGGAGGTCATTATGCCCCATGATGAGGAAAACAGACATCGCTGTACGGGTTGTCAAAAGTGTGAGATAGCATGTCCAAACGGCACTATCGAAATAATCTGGGATAGGGGAATTGATGAGGAAACCGGCAAAAAGAAAAAAAAGATCGACAAATTCGTGTACCATTTGAGTATGTGCACCATGTGCGGCCTATGTATAGATGTATGCCCTACAGATGCGATTAAATGGGGACAAAATTTCGAAAATTCAGTATATGATAGGACGGCCTTAACCAGAGTATTGAACAAGCCAGGTTCTAAATTAATGCCAGGAGTAGAGGATTAAACCTATGGAACGAATAATTTTTTACGTTTTAGCTGTAATAATGATTGTGTTTGCCATCGCGTCGGTCACGAGTCGTAAAATGTTGCGGTCGGTTATTTATTTATTATTTGTGCTATGCGGGATTGCCGGTATATATTTTCTGATCGATTATAATTTCCTGGCTGCTATTCAACTTACCGTCTATGCCGGGGGTATCATTGTATTGATCATTTTTTCAGTACTACTGGTACATCATATCGAAATGGAATTGGAAATTGCAAAAATTTCGAAACAAATACTCACATCGATTGCTTGTTTGTTAGGCCTAGGGCTATTCCTTACTACCATCTACTCATACGAATTCAAAGTGGTAGAAAATACATTGACCACTACAACATCGGACATAGGTGCAGCACTTCTTAGTTATGGGGCCGGCGGGTTTATATTGCCTTTTGAAGTAATCAGCGTGCTGCTTTTGGCAGCAATGATCGGGGCAATAATCATTGCCAAAGGAAAAAAATTAACCGATAAAAAAGACGAAATAGTATGATTCCTGGAATTAGCATTTACGAGATACTCACGGTGACATCAATTTTGTTCTTTATTGGTCTTTATGGTTTTATCACCCGCAAAAACCTGATTTCCATATTGATATCCATTGAATTGATATTGAATGCTTCTGTCATAAATTTTGTGGTCATCAACAAATATTTATATCCTGATATGTTGCAAGGCGTAGTGTTTTCGCTGTTTATAATTGCCGTTGCCGCGGCCGAAACGGCTTTGGCAGTTTCCATAATAATCGGATTATATAGGCAAATCAGTTCAGTGGAAGTAAAGGAAATTGAAACAATGAAACACTAAATTCCAAAGAAATGAACTTTAGTTCAATCATATTGATCCCCTTGATTCCTTTGGCAGTATTCCTGCTTTTGGGAATATTCAATAAAAAGATAAAACCATTGGCTTCAGGTTATATTGGTGTTGCCGGTCTCTTGGTATCCACATTATTGTCTATCAATACTGCTTACCATTACTTTTTTGTTTATGGTAAATCTGATGGGGTCTATCAAACCTTTGTTGAAAAAACAGTCTGGATGAATTTCACCGATACGTTGGCCATTGATATGGGGGTCCAGATAGATCCAATATCGGTGATGATGCTTATCGTGGTTTCCATAGTTTCCTTAATGGTTCAAATCTATAGCAGGGGGTATATGAAAGGTGATGATGGATATACCAAATTCTTCGCCTTTCTTGCTTTATTCTCTTTTTCGATGTACGGATTGGTTTTGGCAACCAACCTATTCCAAATCTATATTTTCTGGGAACTGGTCGGCGTTTCTTCTTATTTATTAATTGGTTATTATTATACGAAACCATCAGCAGTATCGGCGGCCAAAAAGGCATTTATTGTAACGCGTTTTGCCGACTTGGGATTTCTGATTGGTATATTGATAATGGGATACTATACGGGCACCTATGATTTTGAAACCTTGAACAACCCTGAAGGAAGTGCTATTCTTAATTGGGCATCTACTTCATTTATGGGTTTATCGGTCTTGACATGGGCGTTAATACTCATTTTTATTGGCGGTGCTGGTAAATCTGCCATGTTTCCCCTACACATCTGGTTACCGGATGCAATGGAGGGTCCTACTCCGGTCTCAGCATTGATCCATGCCGCTACTATGGTTGTTGCCGGTATATTTTTGGTAGCCCGTTTATTTCCAATGTTCTATTTTGTCGAGGAGGGCTTCGCCTTGAATATCGTGGCCTATGTTGGTGCATTTTCTTCCTTGTTCGCGGCAATTATTGCCATCACACAGACCGATATAAAGCGCGTATTGGCCTTTTCCACCATGTCACAATTGGGTTATATGATGTTGGCCTTGGGAGTTTCAGGATATGAAGGTCATGAGGGCCTTGGATATATGGCCTCAATGTTTCATTTGTTTACCCATGCCATGTTCAAGGCATTATTGTTTTTGTGCGCAGGTTCTGTAATCCATGCTGTTCATAGCAATTATTTGAAAGACATGGGCGGTTTGCGAAAGTACATGCCTATAACCAATATTACGTTCTTGATAGCGGCCTTGGCCATAGCCGGAGTTCCGCCTTTTGCTGGGTTCTTTAGTAAGGATGAAATCCTCGTCGCAGCATTTGAGCACAATAAACTGATTTATTTTATCGGGATTTTTGTTGCCGGACTAACTGCTTTTTACATGTTTCGAATCTACTTTGGAATTTTCTGGGGTAAGGATACAAAATATGAGCAGAAACCACACGAATCACCCCTTTCAATGACATTCCCATTACTATTCCTTGCCCTACTGAGCATTATCGGAGGATTTATTCCATTCAGTGAATTTGTAACTGCCGATAAGGCTGGTTTCGAAGCCCATATAAATTATCCACTTGCTGCCGTAGCCGTGGGAGTTGGTCTTATCGGTATTGCTCTGGCTTGGGTTTTCTATAAGAAAGAAAATGATTTGGCTGATAAGATGGTGAACTTTTTTGGACCCTTGTATCAATGGACCTATGATAAGTTTTATTTCGATGAAATTTATCTCTTTATTACCAAGAAGATTTTATTTAACCGGGTTTCTGCACCTATTGCCAAATTCGATAGGAAATATGTTGATGGCACTATGGTTGGTATTGGAAATAAGACCGTACTGGCTTCTGAAAAAATTAAAGGCATGCAATCTGGTAAAGTACAGGATTATGCTTTCGCCTTTGTTGCCGGAGTCGTAATTATTGCATTGGTTTTCATTTATCTCTGGACAAGCTAAACGATTAATATGGATATCCTATCTCTTTTTATTACAGTTCCTGTTATAACCATTTTGGCCTTGGTTTTCACCAGAGGATTAAAACAGGCTCGTATTGTTTCGATGATCGGAAGTCTAGTGCAGTTCGGTATGGCTATCAACTTGGTTTTCGCTTATTTTAAAGAAAGGGCCGTGAATAACGATATCATGGTCTTTACCAAAGATGTCGTCTGGTTCAAGGAATTCAATATCCATTATACCATTGGCGTCGACGGAATTTCAGTCACACTTTTATTGTTAACGGCTATTGTGGTTTTGGCGGGTGTCTTTATTTCATGGAAAATGAAAGATTTGCCCAAGGAGTTCTTTGTTTCCCTTATAGTGCTTTCAATCGGGGTATATGGTTTCTTTATTTCGTTGGACCTTTTCACCATGTTCGTCTTTTTTGAGATCGCAGTGATTCCTATGTATTTGTTAATCGGCATTTGGGGATCTGGCCCAAAGGAATATTCAGCCATGAAACTGACCTTAATGTTGATGGGAGCCTCTGCGATTCTTTTAGTTGCCATTCTAGGGATTTACTTTAACTCAAATGCCGATGGCGGCGCCCTGACTTTCAATATATTGGAAATCGCGAAAGTGAATATTCCATTTGAGGTCCAAAAGCTATTTTTCCCATTGACCTTTATTGGGTTCGCGGTAATTGGGGCCTTATTCCCATTCCATACATGGTCCCCCGATGGCCATGCTTCTGCACCAACGGCTGTTTCAATGCTTCACGCAGGGGTTTTAATGAAACTGGGAGGATATGGGGTGTTCCGGGTAGCCATGTATTTATTACCAGAAGGTGCGCAACATTGGTCTTGGTTTTTTATCATCTTAGCTACTATCGGGACTATATATGGCGCGTTTTCCGCCATCAAACAAACTGATCTAAAATATATTAATGCCTATTCCTCGGTGAGTCACTTGGGAATGGTTTTGTTCGCCCTATTGATGTTGAACAAAACGGCATGGAATGGCGCCATATTACAATCACTCTCCCATGGCTTCATGACAGCCCTGTTCTTCGCTTTGATTGGAATGATCTACGAAAGAACACATACAAGGGATGTAACCAAATTGGGTGGATTACTCAAAGTAATTCCTTTTATATCGGTCATTTATGTTATTGCCGGACTTGCATCCTTGGGACTCCCGGGGTTCAGCGGATTTGTAGCTGAAATGAACATTTTTGTCGGGGCATTTCAGCATGAGGATTTGTTCTATAGAGTAGCGACTATAGTTTCTGTATCTGCAATCGTAGTTACGGCCGTTTATATTTTACGTGTTGTTGGGATTATGCTCATGGGGCCTGTAAAAAATGAAGGATTCTTAACCTTGGAAAGGGTCACATGGTATGAAAAGTTGGGAATATTACTGTTGTTGATTCCTATTGTTGGGATGGGTGTTGCACCACTTTGGTTAAGTGATATGATTTTGGATAGTTTACAACCATTTATACAGGGGGTGTTATAAAATAAAGGAAAATGGATTTTAGCAACTTTTTAGCGATGCGTCACGAAATAATACTTTTGGCAATAACACTATTGCTGATTGTTGCTGAGGTATTTATTCCACAAAATAAAAAACAAAGTATTGTTCATTTGGCCATTCTGTTGTTTGGGCTCCATACTATTGTCGGGTTTTTACCCATAATGGAAACTAACCTTTTCGGTGGCATGTTCAGAACCAATGGGTTAATACACTTTTTTAAGAATATACTTAATTTGGGTGTGTTTATCCTTTTATTGCAATCTGCAGATTGGCTGCGGGCAAAGATCTTTAGCCAAAATAAGGGCACTGAGTTCTTTATATTACTTTTTTCTTCCTTACTGGGGATGTATTTCATGATTTCTTCGGGCGATTTCTTAATGTTCTATTTGGGATTGGAATTATCAACCTTGCCCGTTGCGGCATTGGCAGCCTATGAAACCACCAATAGAAGGTCTAGCGAAGCGGGTATTAAGTTGATTCTTTCCTCGGCATTGGCATCAGGGGTATCACTCTTTGGCATATCCATGTTATATGCAACGTCTGGATCAATCTATTTTGAAAATATTATACAAATAATAGCATCTACTGATTTGACCATTCTTGGGATGATATTGTTTTTTGCCGGATTGGCCTTTAAGATCTCACTGGTCCCCTTTCATTTTTGGACGGCCGATGTCTATGAGGGAGCTCCCATTAGTGTAGCCTCCTATTTATCGGTAATCTCAAAAGGAGCGGCCGTTTTTATCTTAATGATCCTTTTGTTTACCGTTTTAAAACCATTGATGCATGTTTGGGAAAATCTAATCTATCTTGTTGCGGTTTTAACCATGTTCATTGGTAATTTGTTTGCACTACGACAACAGAACATGAAGCGTTTTTTAGCCTTTTCCTCAATAGCACAGGCAGGCTTCATCTTATTGGGCCTAATTGCGGGTACCCAGTTGGGCACTGCCACCATAGTCTACTTTGTATTGATTTATGTGTTCTCGAACTTAGCTGCTTTTGGTGTGGTCCAAGCAATCTCTTTGGAGACAGGAAAAGAAGACATCAATGATTATGAGGGGTTATACCGAACCAATCCCAACCTGAGTCTGGTAATGATGTTGGCCTTGTTTTCTTTGGCGGGAATACCCCCTGTAGCTGGGTTTTTTGGCAAGTTTTTCCTATTTACCGCTGCGGCAAGTGAAGGTTATTATCTATTGGTATTTATAGCTGTGGTAAATGTGACCATTTCGCTGTATTACTACCTTATCGTCGTAAGGGCCATGTTCCTCAGAAAAAGTGATAATCCCATTCCATTTTTTAAGAATAGGATTTACATGCGACTCGGGTTACTGATAACCGTAATTGGCATATTGGTACTAGGACTATACAGTCCTTTATATGATTATATTTATGAATTAAGTGGAATTTTTAATTAGGGTTTATGGGACTAACAGGAAAACACTTATTTGGCAGCATCGATGATACCCGGGTAACTTTTGTTGAAAAGAAAGTTGATGGGAACAGAAAGGAATTTCTAAAGAAGTTACTGGAGCACAATGGTTTTGAAGTTTTAATCCAAGAGGAAAAAAGACCTTCTGAGGAAGAACCACAACTATATACTGTTGGGGTAACCGATATGGTATTCAATCCCACCATCTGGGTCTTCCAACGTAAATTAAAAACCTTCGATGGTCGCAAGGTAACCCAGGATTATTGGAACCAACAAACCGAGGATACCCATCCGCAGTACTGGAACAATGGTGGAAATTAATCGCCCCCTACATTACTTCAATATTTTTCCGAATCAGCATATCAACTTGCAATAAAAAGGTGCATTAGCTATCAATAATCCAACGCATTCATAAATTGCGGGTACTCTTTAATATACCGGCGAAGAATTTCCAAGATTGATATAAATCATTTCCTTTGTTTTTCTTAATCTCTAGCTTTGTTTTCACAAATTATTTAATGGCATCGAATACGTAATTAAAAAACCAATTATGTCTGGTAACAATAACTATAAGACTTTGTACAAACTTCCGAATATTTTGCTGGTGTTCATCTTATTATGCGGGGGCTTACTTATAAGTAGTTGCAATGAGCAAGCGCGTGGATTTGCATTACCCAAAGGCGACATTGTAAAAGGAAAAGAAACCTATAAGAAATTATCCTGTACTGAATGTCATAGTATTTCAGAGATCGAGTGGAAAGGTGGAAGTGATAGTCTTAAAATACATCTCGGAGGTGAAGTATCTACTAAGCCATCCTATGGGGAACTAGTCGCCTCAGTCATCAATCCTTCTCACAAAATCGCACGGCGCTACAAACAAGAAACCGCTACCAAAGAAGGTCTTTCAAAAATGAGAAATTATAATGAAGTTATGACTGTTCAGGAACTCATTGATCTAGTTGCATTTCTTCAATCGGAATATGATGTAAAAGCACCACCAACGGTTTACTATCCGTATCATAATTGATATTTATGGGGAACATAGGAGTGCAGAATAGCCCTAGTCCATCCCGATAGGCCTCGAGACCAAAAAGTTCAAACAACGACCGTTTATTCAAAAATTCCCCTGCCCATAAGGCACCTCGGCGAAATTAACAACGCTTTAAGGCCCTATGGCAGGGTATTTGCTATCTTTGATGCGAAATTTTATGTTCACACTGATGATTGCACGGCATATTTCAATACTTGCTTTTATCCTGATGCTTACCTTTTTTGGGAATGCACAGACCGACTTGCCCAATAATGTACCTCTGGAAATTGGTACTGTGGCCAATCCCGACGATAGCAATAATACCTCACAAGGCACCGCCTTGAATATTCCTTCAATTATAGATAACAAGCCCACCTTAAATCTAAAAGATTCGCTCACCAGATTGCCTGTTAAAATGTTACCTGATAATGAAATGCTCCAGGCCGGCCATAATCTAAAACTCGACCCAAAAATAGGTAGGTCGGAAAAGCAAGGTGGCTCTAAAGAAAAGTTCGGCGATCAATATTTAGGTGATATAAAAAACAATGGCAAATTTGTGGGTATTGTTTGTCGAGATCATGAATACGTTGACGGTGATCGGGTAAGGATTTCCGTTAATGGTCATGTTATTGACCATAACGTTTTACTAACTGGGAGTTTTAAAGGGGTAAATGTAGATTTGGAAAAAGGGTTTAATCGTTTGGATTTCGAAGCCCTTAATGAAGGCTCAGCCAGTCCCAATACGGCCCAGGTCGATGTTTATGACGATACCGGGCAATTGATTTATTCCAATAAATGGCTGTTATCCACCGGTTCCAAGGCTACTTTAATAGTTACCAAAGAATAGTTCTACCGCTCTCCAGGCCTATAGGTTTCTATTGCCCGTTTAAGCACATCCTCTTCATAAAAAGGCACCTCTTTAAACCGCTTATCCGCATAGCGTTGAGCTTGATCATTGAAATGTGGTGATTCCGGGTCACCGCTTTGTCCGCCGGCCAAGATACTTTTAGCTTTTATCTTTTCACCAAATTCAACCACAGCCACAAAACTATTACCGCGGGTGCCGTAGATTTTCTTTGTATTATTCGAGTAGCGTGCGCCATAAGCAGCCAGTGCTCCCCATCGCCCAGAGGCAAAACCAATAGGGATACTGGGTTTACTGTCATCAAAGGGTTGGCGAATGTCACCATTTAATCGTTGATACCTATGCACCTCACCCCAAGGGATTTCCCAAGTACCGAAATCCATTTTCAATTTTAGTAGGACTTGTGCAAACAGGTTTAGTCTTTCATCGTTCGAGGAATCACTTCCCCAATACTCGACCAGTTGCATCGAGGTTAATCCTTCCGGACGTTCTCCAAGTTGATAGTATAAAGTGCCATAATAATGCGCCAAAGTCATTGCAACTGATTCTTTGGACGTTCTATAATCCCAATTGCGAAGTTCTTCAATAGCTCTTTCAAATTCCATCGGTGATTCTTGGGAATCGTATGCTTGCACCAATCCGGGAATCAGTTTTTCAAAAGCCGGTAAATACGGATCATGGGCCAATTTAATAAGACTATCCAAAGTATAACCATTCCTATCCTTTAGCAATTGGATTGCATGGATTCCTCTGAAATTCTCTCTATCCAAAGACATGTAGTAGGGATAATTTTCCTTTTTTGGACTGAATTCCATAGCGGCGGTATAGGGTGTTGAGTTGCAATTTTGTAGCCATCCGTTTTCTGGATTCAACAATAGGATATTCTCATCAACCGTATGCAGTCCTTTCCAATCGGTTTTAGGATTGCTCCCATCCACAGGTTGCGAATAATCGAACTGGGTATCACGTTTAGGCACAAAATTTCCATGGAAATACGCAATATTCCCTTCTGAATCGGCATAAACCGTATTATTCGAAGAATTGGTTCGAATATCCATCATCTCTCGAAAACCTTTGTACCCCTTCTGTTTTGTACGAATATAGGATTGCTCCAAAGCTTTGACAGGTTCCCACATCATGGCAGAAGCTGTCCATTGGCCATCTACCATGTGGGTAATGGGTCCATGATGGGTGCGGTAAGCAGGAAATGTTTTTTCTTTCAAGGAATTGCCATCCTTATATTTTAAAGAGATTTTGGTTTCCTCCACAGGGCGTAATTCCTCTCCATATTTATAAAGAAGATTGTCATCTATTTCAACTAGGGTTTCTTTAAATTCATCCATGACATCGGTATAGGTCGAAGTATGCACCCATCCCGTTTTTTCATTGAAACCTTGATAGACGAAAAACTGCCCCCAAGTCACCGCTCCATAGGCATTGAGACCCTCCTCACTGACCACATGTACCTCTCCCCTAAAGAAAAATGAGGTGTGAGGGTTTATCAGGAGCATTGCATTACCAGATTCAGTCAATTTGCCGGAAATTGCAATGCCGTTAGATCCCTGGGGTTCGGCCATTACTTTTTCCTTTCTAATTTTCAATTCTTCCATTTCCGGTAGTTGCATCCCGCTTTCATAAAATGTTTTGATTTTTTTCGTTGAAATGCGTTCGATATCTCCCCCAATAGAACCTTCACTAAAATACATAGGCATCCAAGGCTCAAAACGGGTCAGTAATTTAGGTTTGACCTCGGGATGGGTATACAAGTAATAATTGATGCCATCAGCAAAGGCATCACAGAGTTCTTTCAACCATTCCGGACTTTCATTATAATTGGTTTTGGCTTCCTCTTCGGTCATAAACAATTTTGCACGTAAATCGCTATACAAAGCTTTTTGCCCATCGACTTCGGCCAATCTTCCTGTCGCCCAAATATAATTCTGTTCAACGCGATTAAAATCGTCCTCACATTGGGCATAAAGTAACCCAAAGACTGCATCGGCATCAGTTTTCCCATAAATATGCGGCACCCCAAAATCATCGCGGATTATAGTAATATTTTCGGCTTGGGCCTTCCAACTTAAAACTTCCTCATTTATATTCTCGACAGAACAGGAAAGAAGAAATAGGAAAAAGAACGCATTCAATAACCTCATAATATATCGTTTTTAAACAATGTAATGTGAAAATAATAGACTTGCTTTTGATATACTAATTTTTTATCATTATTCAGAGGGGTTTCATTCCTACCCCCAAAACCATATAAATTTACAGTAACTTGCATCTTTTCTAAAAATGAACTTTTCAATCAATGTCAAATAAAAAAGTAAGCATTTTAACGGCCTTTAAAACCATTGTTTGGCCTAGAAGAAATTTGGTATTTATTGGTTTGGTTCTCATTATAATTGGCCGTGCAGCTAGTTTTGTTGCACCCATGTCATTGAAATATTTAATGGATGATATAGTACCTAACAAAGACATGGCGTTTTTAAAGGTTTTAGTGGTAGTGGTGGTAATCTCTTTCTTCATCCAGGCCATAACCTCATTTTTATTGACCAAAGTACTTAGTATACAAGCACAGTTTATGATTTCCGAATTGCGGGCAAAAGTGCAAAAAAAGGTATTAACACTGCCCACCCGTTTCTTTGACAATACCAAATCAGGAGCCCTGGTCTCCCGAATAATGAGCGATGTGGAAGGGGTTCGCAATTTGATCGGAACAGGTTTAGTACAACTTGTAGGAGGTACGATTACCGCGGTGGTTTCATTAATCCTATTATTGGGCATTAGCCCGGGAATGACCCTGTTAACCTTGTTCCCATTGATTTTATTTGCCCTAATTGCACTTAAAGCCTTTAAGATCATTAGGCCGGTTTTTAGGGATAGAGGAAAAATCAATGCCGAAGTGAAAGGAAGGTTAACAGAGACTTTGGGAGGGATAAGGGTTATTAAAGGTTTTAATGCTGAAGCGCAAGAAGGAAAGGTTTTCGAAAAAGGAGTTGAAAGATTATTCCGAAATGTAAAGAAAAGTCTAACCGCAACGGCTGTAATGACCAGTTCATCTACTTTTCTCCTTGGTCTTGCTACTACAGCTATTATGATGGGCTACGGAGGTTACAAAATGATGAACGGTGAACTTACAACAGGAGAGTATTTTGAATTCACTTTCCTATTGGCATTAATGGTTGCCCCTATAGTGCAGATGAGCAACATAGGAAGTCAATTGACAGAAGCATTGGCAGGTTTGGATCGAACCGAGGAGCTAATGAATATGACTCCTGAGGCCGATGAGAAAGAACGGATAATCTTATTGGATATTGTTAAAGGGGATATGGCATTTGAGAATGTTTCCTTTGCTTATGAAGAAGAAAAAGAGGTACTTCACAATATCTCCTTTGAAGTGAAATCGGGATCGGTGGTGGCCCTGGTGGGGAGTTCCGGATCCGGTAAAAGTACCATTGCTGGACTGGCAGCCAGTTTTTTAAATCCACAATCCGGTATGATAACCATCGATGGAAAAGACCTGTCAAAAGTTAACCTTAACAGCTTTAGGCAGCACTTGGGCGTAGTGCTTCAAGATGATTTTTTATTTGAAGGAACCATTAGGGAAAACATCCTTTTTCCGCGGCCCAATGCCTCCGAAGATGAACTTCAACAAGCTGTCAAAGCCGCTTATGTCGATGAATTTACACAACGTTTCGATGACGGATTGGAAACTCTTATCGGGGAACGTGGTATCAAGTTATCCGGAGGTCAACGCCAACGTATCGCCATTGCGAGGGCAGTCTTGGCAAATCCCAAAATATTGATTTTAGATGAAGCCACATCGAATTTGGATACAGAAAGTGAAGCTTTAATTCAAAAGAGTTTGGCCACGCTTACGGAAGGAAGAACCACTTTTGTCATTGCACATAGATTGAGCACTATTCGCAAGGCCAATCAGATTTTGGTCATTGAAAATGGAAGAATTGCGGAACAAGGCACCCATGATGAACTTATTGCCAAAGAAGGCAGGTACTATAATTTGTTTACGTACCAGGCGAGAATTTAGAGTTTAACATCGATGTATGAACAAATTTCCAAAAACAAAGAGACTTTTAGCCCTATTTTGTTTTACCGCGGTTTCTGTCCTATTTCTGTGTTGTAAAACAAGGTTCGAAAAGTCATTTACAACCCAATATGGAGCTATAGTGCGCGGGGATAGCACCATAAAAGAGCTTTCTTTGGTTTTTACCGGTGATGAATTCGCCGATGGTGCTGATCAAATAAGAACAATACTCACAAAATACAATGTAAAAGCTTCCTTTTTTTTAACAGGTAACTTTTTTAGAGATTCCAAATTTAAAGTGATTATCGAGAACCTGATTAAAGAGGGCCATTATGTGGGGGCACATTCTGATGCACATCTGCTTTATTGTGATTGGGAAAAACGTGATAGTCTATTGGTTACTCGAGAGGAATTCATTACCGATCTCGATAAGAATTACAAGGAGATGAAACGTTTTGGCATCAAGAAAGTTGATGCACTTTATTTTTTGCCTCCCTATGAGTGGTATAATGAACAAATTGTTGATTGGACCACGGATTATGGGCTTCAATTGGTCAATATGACCCATGGTACTTTGTCACATGCTGATTATACCACCCCAGAAATGAACAATTATAGGGATAGCAATGAAATTTATCAAAGTATTGTAGACTATGATAAGACCCAGCCAAATGGACTAAACGGTTTTTTATTGTTAATGCATATGGGTACCGATCCAAAACGTAAAGACAAGTTCTATTATCGAATGGAAGACCTTATCCTATTTTTAAGATCAAAACATTATAAGATTGTCGGATTGGAAGAACATCTTGCAAAGGATTGAGTTTAGCATTATATTTATGTTTATGCTTTAAATCAACTTGATGTTCAGGCTATATATTCTTGCGTTTACACTATCTAAGCTTTTGTCGTCCGCTACCGAACCTGATGCCATACACTTCAGAATAAATCAGATGGGGTATTTGCCCGAGGAACCTAAAATCGCACTTCTCTTTTCAAACAATGCCATCACTGAAAAGATTCTACTTGTAAATACAACAGAAAACCGGATTATTGCGCGCTTCAGACCTAAAGAAATAAATACGAAAGGTTGGGGAACTTTTAAGTTTTACTATGAAATAGATTTTAGTGCAATCAGCGAAGAGGGTGAATATCGATTACAAACTAAAAATACAACCGCTGCTTCCCTGTTTTTCAAAATATCTAGAAAGACATATAAAAATAAATCCGAATTATTATTGGAGTTCATGCGGCAGCAGCGATGTGGGTATAATCCTTTTTTCGATATAGTCTGCCATCAAGGGGACGGCAGGTCATTTTATGGCCCTATGCCAGATTCAACCTTTGTCGATGCGACGGGAGGTTGGCACGATGCCGGGGATCAATTAAAATATTTGATTACGGGAAGTTACGCCACAGCCCATATGTTGAAAGCTTACGACCTGTTTCCCGAAACCTTTGTCGATAGTTACAACCATCTTGGACAACCGATTTCGAACAATATTGCAGACGTCTTGGACGAGGCAAAGTGGGGACTCGATTGGATCTTGAAGCTGCAAAGCCAACCTGGTCAATTAATTCACCAGATTGCCGATGATCGTGACCATAGGGGATGGAAAATGCCCGACAATGACAATTCCGATTATGGTTGGGGGCCTAATAGCTATAGAACAGCCTACTTCGCCACCGGCTCACCACAAGGCTTGAACAAGTACAAAAGTGAGGCTACAGGAATCTCCAATCTGGCTGGTCGCTCAGCTGCTGCGATGGCCATAGCAGCCCGAATATGGAAAAAGGATTTGCAAGATCCCATATTTTCGGCTATTTGTTTAAAAACGGCTAAGTCACTCTATAAACTAGGAAAGGATAAAGAAGGGTTCCAACAAGGCAACTCCTATGGCGCGCCCTATAGGTACGCTGAAAAAACATGGGCAGATGACATGGAGTGGGGAGCCGCAGAACTTTACAAAACGACCAAAAACAAGGCCTATCTAGAAGATGCCAAAAAATATGCGATAATGGCAAATACGGTTTCGTGGATGCCTTACGATTCCGTACTACATTATGAGTACTATCCATTTGTAAATATTGGGCATTATGCATTGTATGAACATGTTGATTCAAACTTCAAGAAAACCTTGGCCAATTATTACAAAAGCGGCATTGAAGACATTGTTAGGCGTGGAAAATCAAATCCATACAACATTGGGGTTCCTTTTATTTGGTGTTCGAACAATTTATTGACCAGTTTGATCACCCAAGGTATCCTGTACGCGAAAATGACCGGGGATACGACCTATTCAACTTTCATGCTAGAGCAACGAGACTGGCTTTTTGGACGAAATCCTTGGGGCACGAGTATGTTCACAATGATGCCAGCGCATGGAGAGTACCCCTTTGATGTACACACGAGCACTTGGGCCTTAGGCAAAAAACAGGTTCCTGGCGGATTGGTCGACGGTCCTGTCTACAGCACCATTTTCAAATCCCTTAAGGGTTTGCATTTGAACGAACCTGATGAGTTTGCAGCCTTCCAGAACAATTATGTTGTCTATCATGATGATATTGGGGACTATTCAACCAATGAGCCTACTATGGATGGCACTGCAGGATCAATTATAATGATGGCCTATTTGGCAGCCAAAACCGAATAAAAGAAATCTTAGGGTATTGAATATGATAATGAAGATTATGTCTAGTCCAGATTAACGACTTCCACGATTTGGGGTGCGTATTTTTTAATCGTCATTTCGACACCACTTTTCAACGTCATTTGGTTCACTGTACAACCCACACATGCCCCTTGGAGTTTAACCTTGACAAGCGTATCGTTATCAATTGAAATAAGCTCAATATCACCGCCATCACTTTGAAGAAAAGGGCGGATCTCATCGAGCGCTTTTTCTACATTGGTCCTTATTTCATCTGATGTCATACTTACTTCTTATTAACTGCTGAGCAACCTGCCATCGTAGTAATCTTAATAGCTTCAGTTGGTGGTAAACTTTTATTTCTACTTACCAATTCCTGCACCACATTTCGGGTAATTTCCTCAAAGGCAGATTCAATAGGGGTAGCCGTCTGCAGAGCAGCCGGTCTACCAACATCACCTGCTTCACGAATACTTTGTACCAAAGGTACTTCCCCTAAAAAGGAAACACTCAAATCCTCTGCAAGATGCTTTGCCCCTTCTTTTCCAAAAATATAATACTTATTATCGGGTAATTCCTCGGGCGTAAAATAAGCCATATTCTCAATAATTCCTAAAACGGGAACATTAATGGACTCTTGTTGGAACATAGCGACTCCCTTACGGGCATCCGCCAATGCAACTTCTTGAGGTGTACTAATAACCACCGCGCCAGTTACGGGCATAGCCTGCATAATGCTTAAATGAATATCCCCGGTCCCTGGAGGTAAATCAACCAACAGAAAATCCAGTTCTCCCCAATGGGCATCAAAAATCATTTGATTCAGTGCCTTTGCCGCCATAGGCCCTCTCCATATCACAGCCTGGCTCGGTTCGGTAAAAAATCCAATAGATAACAATTTAACCCCATAGTTCTCTACGGGTTTCATTTTTGACTTTCCGTCAATTGTAACTGCCAATGGCTTTTCGTGGGTAACATCGAACATTATCGGCATTGATGGCCCATAAATATCTGCATCCAATAGCCCAACCTTAAATCCCATTTTGGCCAAAGTGACAGCGAGATTAGCAGTAACCGTGGATTTACCTACCCCACCTTTGCCCGAGGCGACAGCAATTATATTCTGAATTCCAGGTAGCGGTTTCCCCTTTATCTCATTTACTTGGGGTTTTGACGGTGCATCGACCTTTACGTTTATTTTAATCTTTGCCTTCTCATAGACCTCACTATGGATTATCTTTAGAATTTCCACTTCGGTCTTCTTTCTCGCTTGAAGACTGGGGTTTTTAATGGTAATATCTATCTCGACCTCGTCACCAAATATCTGAACATTCTTTACTGCCCCACTCTCGATCATATTTTGACCTTCACCAGGAACTGTTATATGCTCCAGTGCTTTAAGGATATCTTGTTTATGGATCTTCATACTTTATATATATTCATTCTAAACAACAAAGATACGGCATACGGCCGAATAGCTAAAGTTATTGGATTGAAAAGTAGAATGATAAGATAGATGTTACTTATTGGATTAACCCAACTCTTTCCAGGGATCCCAAAAGTGCTTATCAAAATCTACAACCTGATTTTCAATAACCTTGATACCCTCACTCTCGAGAAGTTGTTGCATGAGGTTAGTACCATCAAAATGTCGTTTACCCGTTAATAGACCTTTTCGGTTAACAACCCTATGCGCAGGTACATCTGGCATATTATGGGATCCATTCATGGCCCAACCCACCATCCGGGCACTTCTTGCAGCTCCAAGATATTTGGCTATGGCACCATAGGAAGTTACCCTACCGTAAGGAATGTGTTTTGCAACCTCATACACCTTTTGAAAAAAGTTCTTGTTTTCTGCTTTCATCTATTGAATATTCGATAAAGGGTTATCGCCAAAAGAACCAACATCAAAACACTTAGGATATAATTGGAATTTTTTGAAAATCTATTGGTCTTGTTTTCCAATTTATTAAAATAAACAGTGTACATATACAATACCGAAAAGGTACCGCAACCTGCGGCTAGAACAAAGAACACGATATCCCATATTTGGAATTTTATCCATCCTGAAGCATTCCACATTATATTAAGACCACTGTAATAAGGTATTGTCAATAGATTTAAAGCGGCCAATAGCATGCCTTTAAAAAAGCTGTTCCTCTTGCTGATCTTTACCTCTTTAACTGCCTTTTTCCTATTTCCCCTAGCAGCCATAAAAAAATAAATGGCCAAAAAAGCAAAGACCAATACCGCGATTTTTAGTAAAACCTCAACAACATCAGGATTTCTATCCAAATATTTTGAGATATAAACGGCAATTATGGCCTGGAGCATAATCATCGTTGATACTCCTAAGCTAAAGATTATGCCATTCAGCTTCCCTTTTTCAACACTGGTCTTTGCTGCATTCATATTCAAAAGACCCGGTGGTACTGTGGCCATAAAAGCAGCAGAAAACGTTGCAAAGAAAAGAATGAGTAAGTGTTCCATGTATTAGTTTATCCTGAACTTGATGTAGGTGATGGGTTTTCCTTTCTCAAGATACTGCTTTTCATAGAAAGTCTGAATCGACAATACCTCATCAGGACTTCCTTCATTTTTATAGACATCGTGATTCGCATACAAAACTTCGCGTCCTGTGCCATGTAAAAGGCCTAAAGTATACCCATGCATATATTCACTATCGGTTTTTAAATGAATCAACCCCTTATCAATTAAAATATGCTCATACCTTTTAAGAAAAACCTCATTGGTCATTCTATGCTTTGTTCGTTTATATTTTATCTGAGGGTCAGGGAATGTAATCCAAATTTCGGAAACTTCATTTTCATCAAAAATCAAGTCTATCAGTTCTATTTGGGTTCTTAAAAAGGCAACGTTGGTCATATTCGCTTCCAATGCCGTTTTTGCACCCCTCCATAAGCGTGCTCCCTTAATATCAAGACCAATATAATTCTTGTTGGGATTTAATTCTGCAAGGCCAAGGGTATATTCCCCTTTGCCACAGCCCAATTCCAATACTATGGGATTGTCATTTCCAAAATGCTTATTCCATCTGCCTTTTAAGGAAAATAAACCTTTCTCGATTTCATGCCTACTGGGTTGCACCACATTGCGGAATGTGGTATTTTCCTTGAACCTTTTTAGCTTGTTTTTGCTTCCCAAATTATTCTCCGTTCGTATCTGCAGCAAATCTAATGAAAACCGAAGAGCTACTTTTAAATTGAGGCAGCTTTGTCCTCGCTTTTTTCAAGGGTAAATGAAAACTCGGACCCAATACCTTCGGCACTTTCAACGTAGATTTTTTCTTCATGTGCCTCGATTATATGCTTTACTATGGATAGTCCTAGACCTGATCCCCCCTCACTACGACTACCACTTTTATCGACCCTATAGAAACGCTCGAACAACCGCGGAATATGGCGTTCGGCAATACCTTCGCCATTGTCGGTAATACGAACAATTACCTTGTTCTTGATTAAATTCTCCACACTTACCTCTGTGGTCCCATCTTCTTGACCATATTTTATGGAATTAACGATTAAATTGGTCAATACCTGTTGTATTTTATCAAAATTGGCATGTACGTAAATCGGGGCCTCATATTCCATGTCAAAGGTGAGCGCAATCTTTTTTTTCGCCGCTTTCATCTCCAACAGATCAAATACATTCTTAATGAGTTCAATAATGTCAAAATCGACCCGTTCCAAGTTTACGTCACCCACTTCCAACTTGGTGATCATATCCAGATCTTTTACGATATAAATAAGTCGTTCAACACCTTTGCTGGCCCTTTCCAAATACTTCCTGCGTACGTTCTTATCTTTCAAGGCACCATCGAGTAAGGTTAAAATATATCCTTGAACCGTAAAAAGAGGTGTTTTCAGCTCGTGCGAAATATTTCCTAAAAAATCCTTTCTATATTCTTCCCGAATCCTAAGCGTATCTATTTCGATTTTCTTGTCCTTTGCAAATTTTTCTATCTCCTCCGTAAGGGTTTTCATATCGGTCGTAATTGGCCCTGAAGCTAGACTTGAAGATTCTAAGAGTGAAACATCATCGTAAATCTTTTTTATTCTTCGATAAATAAAATTCTCTATTCTGATTTGGAGTACAAAAAATGTAAGCACATATAGCAAAAAGGCAAATATGCCGATCACCGGCCAATTGATTAAGGACAAATACCACTGCAATAGCAATAAGATCAATGAAGATACCAAAGTGATCAAGAGTGCGGATCTTAAGGCAAATCGATAGGATTTTTTTAAGCGAATAGCCATTAGAGCACAAACTTATAACCTACTCCCTTAACAGTCTTAAAGTGATGATCGCCAATTTTTTCCCGTAATTTACGAATATGAACGTCTATAGTACGCCCACCTACAACCACCTCATTACCCCATACCTTATCAAGAATTACCTCACGCTTGAATACTTTATTGGGCTTCGAAGTAAGTAAAGAAAGTAATTCAAATTCTTTTCTGGGTAAGATAATCTCTTTTCCGTTGTTTACTATTTTGTATTCTTCGCGGTTTATAATGATATCGCCAACCTTTACTATATCTTCATTGGTCCCCGAATCATTCTTAAACCTTCGCAGTAAAGCCTTGACCTTACTTACCAACACTTTTGGTTTAATAGGTTTTGTTATATAGTCATCAGCACCGGCCTCATAACCAGCTACTTGCGAATAATCCTCTCCACGCGCCGTAAGGAAGGCAACAACGGTATTTTCCAGATTTGGGTTCTGGCGAATGATCTCGCAAGCTTCAATACCATCCATTTCAGGCATCATTACGTCCAATATAATCAAATGGGGCTGTTTTTTTTTTGCCTTTGCTACGCCTTCAATTCCATTTTTTGCAGTAAAAACCTGATATCCCTCAGAACTAAGATTATATCTTATAATCTCTAAAATATCTGGTTCATCATCCACTAATAGTATCTTAATATCCTTCTTTTTCATTGGGAAATCATAATCGATTCATGCATAAAAGTAAAAATAAAACTAATACCATGAACCGCTCAATAAGCATCCAAATGGTAACATTAACATAACATACCAAACCTAAAGTGGTATTGAACAGATAACTGTTGGAAAAAAGCTTATGTATTTCAACGAAATTAACTTAAATGATTAGTTAGCAACCACATTCGAATACATAAATTATTATATTTGCGGTATGCTTTTTGCAACAAACTATTTATGAAGAAACTCTACTTTATCTTCTTTTTATTTTTTATTTCCTTAAGCTATGCACAAGATGCAAAGTCTAGTGGGGATATTGAAGGTTTTAAACTTTATCCCAATCCTGTCACAAATGGCAAAGTATACATAATTACGGCAGATCGGGGGCCTAAAAAGATTTTGATATTTGATGTTTTGGGAACCCAAGTTTTGAGGACTACGCTTCTTAGGGAAGAATTGAACGTTTCTGATTTAGATGCAGGAGTTTATGTTTTGCGCGTCTATGAAAAAGATAAAATGGCAACCAGAAAGCTGATTGTTAGATAATTCTTCTTTTTTGTTTCAAGATAATTTTCAGATTCAATCGATTATTTACCAAAAATATCGATGAAATGCATACCTCCGAATATTTACCTACATTTTATCGAATTTCACAACATTTTCTTAATGTAAGTATCCCCTTTCAGTATCTTTATTCCCGTTGATCCCAAATCAATACAAATGAAAAAAATCTACTTTGTCCTACTTATAGTCTTTTCCGTCCTGCTTTCAGCACAGGAACCAGTGGATTTTAATAATCCGCGAAAAGAGGAAATTTCAGGATTCAAGCTTTATCCTAACCCGGCGTTTAATGATGTGGTATACATAACCACAGAAAAGAACGCACGAAAGGAAGTTACCGTTTATGACGTTTTTGGTGAAATTGTCTTAACTGACCGTATCCTAAATTCATCATTGAACATTTCAAAGCTGGTTCCGGGAGTTTATGTATTGCAAGTAACAGAGGAAAACAAAACGATTACAAGAAAACTAGTGGTAAAATAAGCATCACTTAAGATTCAATCATTTTTTCATATCATTACCTTTGTGCCAACAGAGCTAATGACAAATCACACAAAAATATTTGAAATTTCCACCGCAGAAGAATTTGAATCCAGGGCGTTGGATATCTTTGAATTTCAGATAGAAAAGAATTCGGTTTATAATGAGTTTTGCAATTATTTAGGAAAAAGCAGAGATTGTGTAAACCAAATTAAGGAAATCCCATTTTTACCTATCGACTTTTTTAAATTGATGAGGATAGTTTCTTCAAGTAGTTCCGATGAGACCATTTTCTCAAGTAGTGGTACAACAGGGTCGATCACCAGTAAACATCATGTAACGGATATTAGCCTCTATGAGAAAAGTTACCTAAAGGGTTTTGAATTATTTTACGGCAATGTTTCAAATTATTGTGTATTGGCTCTTCTACCTTCCTATCTTGAGCGAGGGGGTTCTTCTTTGATCTATATGGTCAATGATCTGATTGCACAAAGTAATCACCCACATAGCGGTTTTTATTTGAATGAAATAGATGTACTTATTGAAAAATTGATCAAACTTGATTCTGAAGGTCAAAAGATTTTGCTCATTGGAGTTTCTTTTGCACTGTTGGATATGGTAGAAAAACATCAATTGCAACTGAAAAATACCATTGTCATGGAAACAGGGGGAATGAAAGGCCGAAGAAAAGAATTGATCCGGGAGGAATTGCACGCTATGCTCAAGAAGGGTTTTGGTGTTGAAACCATTCATTCTGAATACGGGATGACTGAACTGCTTTCCCAAGCCTACGCTACAGAAAATGGCATCTTCAAATCACCTCCTTGGATGAAGATTTTAATTCGGGACCCGGAAGATCCATTAACGCTTTTGGGCTCCGGCAAAACGGGAGGCGTTAATATTGTTGACCTTGCCAATGTAAATTCCTGTTCCTTTATTGCCACCCAAGACCTGGGAAAAATGGATAATGATGGGGGTTTTGAAATTTTGGGCCGTTTTGACAATTCCGATATTCGTGGCTGTAATCTAATGGTATTATGACTGCTAAACTAGTTTATGACCAAAACAAAATAATTCTTCTTTCCACGCTGTAGTAAAACGAACTTTTCGTTTATCAAATCCTTAGCCGTGATCAAGTAATCCTCTTTGACCTTCTCCTTATTTACCGAAATCGAATTTTGTTTCAATTCCCTTCTAGCTTCACCATTGGAAGCCAAGAACCCTGTTTTCGCTGCCAAAGCTCCAATCATATCCAACCCATTGTCCAATTCCGACTTTGCTATATGAGACTGTGGCACACCATCAAAAACATCTAAAAAGGTCGTTTGGTCAAGTGCCCTTAAATCTTCGGAGGTCGACTTACCAAACAAAATGTTACTCGCTATTTTTGCATGGTCCAAATCTTCCTGAGAATGCACCATAACCGTAATTTCCGAGGCCAATCGTTTTTGAAGCAGCCTAAAGTGAGGCGCTTCTTTATGTTCTGAAATTAAACCTTCGATCTCTTCCTTGGACAAAAAGGTAAATATCTTAATATATTTCTCCGCATCGGTATCAGAAGTGTTCAACCAATATTGATAAAACTTGTAGGGGGAGGTTCTATGTGGATCTAACCATACATTACCACCTTCGGTTTTACCAAACTTAGTGCCATCGGCTTTCGTAATCAGCGGACAGGTCAACGCATAACCTTTACCTCCACCAATTCTTCGAATGAGCTCTGTGCCCGTGGTAATGTTTCCCCATTGATCACTACCACCCATCTGAAGTGTACAATTATTGTGCTGATAAAGATGTAAAAAATCATACCCTTGTACCAATTGATAGGTGAACTCGGTAAAAGACATGCCCTCCTTGGCTTCTGCAGACAAACGTTTTTTCACAGAGTCTTTGGCCATCATATAATTGACGGTGATATGCTTACCGATATCCCTAATGAAATCTAGGAAAGAAAAGTCTTTCATCCAATCATAGTTGTTGACTAAAATCGCAGCATTGGCTTCAGCACTATCAAAATCCAAAAATCTACTTAATTGGGCTCTTAGTGCAGCTTGATTTAATCGAAGTGTAGCTTCATCCAATAAATTACGTTCCTCGGATTTACCTGATGGATCTCCTATCATACCAGTAGCTCCACCCAACAAAGCATATGGTTTATGCCCTGCCAATTGAAAATGGCGTAACATCATTACACTTACCAAATGCCCTATATGCAATGAATCTGCGGTAGGGTCAATACCCACATATGCCGACTGCATCCCTATCATTAGATGTTCTTCGGTACCTGGCATGACGTCGTGTAACATACCCCTCCATTTCAGTTCTTCGACAAAATTCGTTTGCATTCTTTGTAGCATTTTATGTGATAGCTACAAATATAATAGGAATTGCAATGCCCTTCCCCATATGAAATTGGATTTATTCTCCACCAAATACCTAAATTTGGACCATGGTTTTGGTTACAGGTGGTACAGGATTGGTCGGGGCGCATCTTTTGCTGCATTTAGTTCAGAACAATACTCCGGTTAGGGCAATATACAGGGAAGGAAGTAATTTAAAAAGAGTAGAAAAGGTATTTTCGTACTATACGAAGAATGCCTCTGAACTTTTCAATAACATCGAATGGTTCCTTGCCGATATTAATGATATACCAGCCCTTGAAAAGGCATTTAAAGATGTGGAATACGTTTATCACTCAGCTGCCCTCATATCATTTGACCCAGGCCAATACAGAAAATTAAAAAAGGTGAACTCCAAAGGCACTATGAACATTGTTAATCT
>JAHHKH010000309.1 GCA_018679695.1 Maribacter sp. | reverse complement strand
ATCCGGATACCAAGAAAATAAGGAATAGTAAACGAGATATTATCATTTCTTAATCTTTAATTTCCGGTAATCTGTTGGCGTATGTCCCACATGTTTTTTGAAAAAGGCACTAAAATGATTTACTTCCATAAAGCCTAAGACCGCGGCTATCTTAGTAATTGACCAGTCGGTTCTTTTGAGCAATCCCCTTGCTTCCTTAATGAAACGTTCATTAATATTTTGGGTAGTCGTATTACCCGTATATAATTTTACAACTCTGTTCAAAGAGTTTACATGAATATTTAATATTTCCGCAAAATCTGAAGCTTTACGCAACTTTATGCGTTGTGTGTCCTCTGATATGGGGAATTGTTCCCTCAGTTGCATCAAAAAATTTTGGGCTATATGAATATAGGTTTTTTGAGTTGTTGAGAGGGAAGAACCCATATTTTCAATATCGATAACTACAGTTTTTTGACGTATCCTTCTATTGGTCTACCAAGGCAGTTTCCGGCCCACGGACACCTACCAGTTGTATCTGTTCCAAAGCATTCCTGAACTCCTTTAATTCCGTATTGGAAAAAGTAACGTTCAGTGCACCCTGGTTCTGTTTCACATGATGCAGTTTAGTAGTCCCGGGAATTGGAACAATAAAGGGTTTTTGTGCCATGACCCAGGCCAATGCTATTTGGGCCGGAGTGGCATCCTTTTTTCGGCCCCATTCGCGTACCAGCCTGAGCACCTCCATGTGTGCTTCAATAGCTTCCGGTGTAAAATAGGGTACTTGAGATAAGCGGGAGTCACTAGAAAAACGGCTATGCTCGTTGAACTTATCGCCTAAAAATCCACGACATACCGGTCCCCATGGCACGAACCCTATGCCCAATTCTCCACAGGTATCTATTACTTCATTTTCAAGGGCACGCTGAATAATAGAGTATTCGCTCTGAAGGGCAGCAACGGGCTGCTCTGCATGGGCCTTTCGTATGGTCGTCGGTGAAACTTCGGAAAGTCCAAAATGGAGCGCCTTCCCTTCCCTTATCAATTCCTTGACCGTTCCGGCAACATCCTCAATCGGAACGTTTGGATCCAAACGATGCAGATACAACAAATCGATACGATCGGTACGAAGGCGTTTCAACATACCCTCTACAGCGCTTTTAATATGTTCTGGCTTGCTATTTCTACCTGCCCTTTTTCCATTTGAAAAGTCAAACCCAAATTTACTGGCAATGACCACGTTGTCTCTAATAGGTTGCAGTGCCTCACCTA
The DNA here is from genome assembly GCA_018679695.1 of Maribacter sp. Classification (GTDB taxonomy): domain Bacteria; phylum Bacteroidota; class Bacteroidia; order Flavobacteriales; family Flavobacteriaceae; genus Maribacter_A. The sequence continues at coordinate 843 of JAHHKH010000309.1, read as the reverse complement.
CTAATTCCTCATCAGTAAATGGGCCGTACACTTCGGCAGTATCAAAAAAGGTAACGCCCAAATCATAAGCCCCACGAATTACGGGAATCATATCCTTGGTATCTCTTGGTGGATTGTAGCTGCCACTTTTCATGCTCATACAACCCAACCCAATTGGCGATACTTCCAATGCGCCCAACATTCGCTTTTCAGGGTTGGAAGCTGCTTTTAAACCCTCAATTGTACCAGGTGAATTTTTCTCATTGGCAAAGGCCATTGGGCCTGCCACCATACCCGCTCCCAGAAGGGCAGATTTTGATATAAAATTTCTTCTGTTTACTGAATTACTTTTCTTTTCCATGCCAATATGCTGTTATGATAATATTTTATTACCCAAAAAATGGACTAAATTCCCCGTGATTGTAGTTCGTTTCTCAATTTGACACCCTTTTCAATGACATCCAATCTCGCTTTTCTTGGGTCTGGTTTTCCAACGGCTTCACCATCTAACTGTATATCCATAATTTCACCTTCATTTTTAGTATAGACTGGCCAGTTTGGTAATCCATCCCCATTCGGGTTTCCGGTCTTGGCGAAATTTACCCAGTATCCGTTCATAAGTTCCGCCACCTTCTTGTCCTCTGGAGTGGTCTCGGGATTGCCCCAACGTGCATCAAGATTATTAAACACATAGCCAACTTCGGAACCATGGCCGGCACCATATTTCATTCTTTCCTTCATAGGTTCGGGTACAAACCCAAAATGGTAAATAAACGTGGGTTCACCTTGTTCCGCGAAAGCTCTTGCGGCAAAACGTCCTGGTTCTCCCCACACCCAATCGGTATTGAACTTGGTAATCACCTC
>JAHHKH010000306.1 GCA_018679695.1 Maribacter sp. | reverse complement strand
CTGTGCTAACTGCTTCATGTCCTTTCCAAATTTTGGCCCTAAAACCTTGAAATTTGGTTTAATCTGTTTCACCAAAACTCCTGAAGCATCATCCAAAAGTTCAATTTCCTTAACATTGACCTCCGACATTATCAAATCGGCCACCGCTTCAATCTCACGCTTCTCATGCTCATCCAAAACAGGGATCATGATTTTCTGCAACGGCTGGCGAACCTTGATTTTTTCCTTTTGACGTATAGAAAGTACCAATGATGATATGGTTTGCGCCTTGGCCATCTTACTTTCCAAGGCTGTATCGACCACAGCTGTGTCATATTCCGGAAAATGTGATAAATGTACACTTTCAAATGAATCCCCTGCAGTAACATTGCTCAGGTCTTTATACAAGCGGTCCATAAAAAATGGCGCAACAGGAGCCGATAATTTAGCAACAGTTATTAAACAGGTATATAAAGTTTGGTATGCCGAAATCTTATCTTTTTGATAGTCCCCTTTCCAGAAACGTCTTCTGCACAAACGAACATACCAATTACTTAGATTTTCTTGCACATAATCGGCAATGGCCCTTACAGCTCTGGTGGGTTCATAATCGGCATAGGCTGCATCGACCAATTTGATCAAAGAGTGCAATTCAGATAAGATCCATCGGTCAATCTCTGGTCGTTCATGCAGCGGAATGTCATCCTCAGCATACGAGAATTTGTCAATATTCGCATAAAGGGCAAAAAACGAATAGGTATTGTAGAGTGTACCGAAGAATTTACGCTTTACCTCAACAATTCCATCTAAATCAAATTTAAGATTGTCCCAAGGATTGGCATTCGATATCATATACCACCGCGTGGCATCGGGCCCATGATCGTCCATGGTCTCAAAGGGATCAACGGCGTTGCCAAGCCGTTTCGACATTTTCTTTCCGTCCTTATCAAGGACCAATCCGTTCGAAACCACATTCTTGTATGCCACCGAGTCAAATACCAGAGTGGCAATCGCATGAAGTGTATAAAACCATCCGCGGGTCTGATCTACACCTTCTGCAATAAAATCGGCTGGGAAAGTCTGTCCTTTATCAATCAAATCCTGGTTTTCAAATGGGTAATGCCATTGGGCATAAGGCATTGATCCACTATCAAACCACACATCGATCAAATCGTTCTCGCGCCTCATAGGTTTGCCCGATTTTGAAACCAAGGTAATCTGATCAACGATATTCTTATGAAGATCTATTTTAGCATAGTTCTCTTCACTCATATCGCCAACCACAAAATCGGCAAAGATATCCGCAGTCATTAAGCCCGCCTCCACGGCCTTGCCCATTTCATTCTTCAGTTGCTCTGCCGAACCAATTATCATGGCCTCTGTGCCATCTTCAGTTCGCCAAATCGGCAATGGTATTCCCCAATAACGCGAGCGCGATAGATTCCAATCATTGGCATTCGCCAACCAATTGCCAAACCTGCCCTCACCAGTAGCCTTGGGTTTCCAGTTGATAGTTTGGTTCAATTCGAACATACGTTCCTTAACATCGGTTATCTTAATGAACCAAGAATCAAGTGGGTAATACAGAATAGGTTTGTCGGTACGCCAGCAATTCGGATAACTATGCACATACTTTTCGACCTTAAAGGCCTTGTTCTCCTCTTTTAATCGAATTGCAATTTCAACATCGACCGACCTTTCGGGCGCCTTACCGTCATCATAATACTCGTTCTTTACATATTTACCCCCTAATTCATCCATTTCAGGTCTGAACTTACCTTGTAAATCAACAAGTGGTACAGGATTCTTATTCTCATCCAAAACCAACATGGGTGGCACTTCGGGAACAGCCTGTTTGGCAACCATGGCATCATCAGCACCAAAAGTAGGTGCCGTATGTACTATACCTGTACCATCCTCTGTAGTGACAAAATCGCCTGAAATCACACGAAATGCATTCTCAGGGTTCTCATAGGGTAAGGCATAGGGCAATAATTGCTCATATTTTATGCCTACTAAATCCTTCCCTGCTATTTGGGCTATTATCTTATAAGGAATTTTTTTGCTTTCTGAAGAATAGGCAACAAAATCACTTTCCTCCGCGGTTTCAAAAAACTTACCGCTGAATTGTTTTGGCACCAAACTTTTTGCCAATACCACGTTGATAGGCTTAAAAGTGTACTGATTAAAGGTTTTGACCAAAACATATTCAATCTTTGGGCCTACCGTCAAAGCCGTATTAGAGGGCAATGTCCATGGTGTGGTCGTCCAAGCCAGAATATAAATGTCCCCGTCTATGCCCTTAAACACATTTGATAATGTTTCCTTCTTCACCTTAAATTGGGCAGTGGCCGTGGTATCGGTAATGTCCTGATAAGTACCTGGCTGGTTCAATTCATGCGAACTTAAACCTGTACCCGCCTTAGGTGAATAGGGTTGGATCGTATAACCCTTATAAATTAGGCCCTTGTCATAAATCTGTTTCAGCAACCACCAAACAGATTCCATATACTTAGACTTGTAAGTAATATAGGGGTCATCCATATCTACCCAATAACCAATCCTTTCGGTCATTTCATTCCATACATCGGTATAGCGCATCACTGCCTTCTTACAGGCAGCATTGTACTCCTCGACCGAAATCTTAACACCGATATCCTCTTTGGTAATCCCCAGTTCTTTTTCAACTCCCAGTTCAATAGGAAGACCATGGGTATCCCAACCAGCCTTCCGTTTCACTTGAAACCCTTTCATGGTTTTATAGCGCGGAAAGATATCCTTTATGGTTCTGGCAATAACATGATGAATACCGGGCATACCATTTGCTGAAGGTGGTCCCTCGTAGAATACATAACTCGGATTACCTTCCCTAGTTGAAACACTTTTTTCGAAAATAGCATGTTCTTTCCAGTATTGCAGCTCCTCTTTTGCAACCCTAGGTAAATCCAAACCTTTATAACTGGCAAACTTCATGCTTTCTCTGGTATTGTTCATTTTAATAAGGCTGCAAAATTATAAATTTAGATTGAATTATTTTCATATAATACGAAATGAAATAAGGGTGGCGGACTCCATATTTAACATTTGTTAAAACAAAGCATCCAAATAAGCGAATGACACGTATATCAATACTGTTGAAATAAATTAAACACATAAACCAAAACAAAATGAAAAAAGTAATTTTAAGTGCAATTTTAGTGGTAGCCATGAGCGTATCGTTTGTATCATGTAGAGAAACTGCCGATAAAGCAAAGGATGCCACAGAGCAGGCCGGTGAGGCAATGGAGGAAGCTGCAGAGGCTGCTGGTGAGGCCGCCGAAGGTGCAATGGAGACCGCTGGTGAAGCTGTTGAAGGTGCTGTTGATGCCGCTGGTGAAGCCGTTGAAGAGGTAAAAGACGCCGCTGGTGAGGCTGCTGACAAAGTAAAGGAAGCTGGTGAGGAAGTTAAGGATGCCGTAAATGAAGCAGCCGATAAAGTGAAGGAAAAAGCAGAAGAGGTAAAAGATGTCGTTAAAGACTAGTTACTTTCTTAATGGTGCCAATTCAAAACCCTGCCTTTACAGTCAGGGTTTTTTTAGTTAAAAACTATAGCTAACCCCTAGGATCAAATTCGTACCTGGTGCTGAAATCCCCGATGAATAAGTGCGATACAGCTGGTTGGTCATATTCTCAACGCTACCGCTTATTCTAAATGAATTGGTAAGGTTGTATTGACCGCGAAAATTCAAAGTGTACCAAGATGGGGAAAAGGGTAAACCATTGCTGTCTTTGGCATACAGGAAACTTTTGTTCTGTTCAGTCGTCGCCAAATCATAATTCGCTATCTCCCCATTATAATTGAGGAAAAGATCGGCCTTTAGGTTTTGATTTCTCCAAACCAAATGAAAATCACCAAAAGTGGGTGCAACATGCCTTGCCGGTGTATCGGTTCCATCTTCTTCCTCTTCAATACCTTCGGTCAGGGTGAGGTTCGAAACCACTGAAAGGTTTTCTGAAATAAAAGCCTCTATACCAAATTCAAATCCATAAACATAGGCTTTAGCTGCGTTCTGCATCGCCTGTACATTGCTCAATTCACCATTGTAAACAATCTGCGATTGGCCATTGAACAAATAATCCCTTCTTACCAATGCATCTACCAAATAGGTATAAAAAGTGGCTCCCTTAAAAAAGAATTTATCCTTAAAATTTTTTTGAATACCTAATTCAACATTATAGGCGTATTCTGGTTCCAGATCAGGATTGGGAACAACTACCGAACCTGGTTCCGAATCAAAAACCTTCCCTACATCATCAATATTGGGTGAACGAAAACCAGTAGACCCATTAAAGGTAATCTGCAGATTGGCCTTGGGGAACCAACTGAAACCCAAGCTACCAGTGAGAGCCCCTGTACTCAAGTTAGCGTCATCAAAGGGAAATGTGTAGAAGGTGTTGTCAAAATCCGCATCAATCCAAACATGACTGTATCGCAGTCCTGAGAGCAAAGCAAGGTTGGGTTTCGCCTTGTATTCACCATTCAAATAACCTGCCACGGTCTGCCAAGAAGATCCATCGGGATAGCGGGAGGCCCCAATCGCACTTAAATTGGTGTTTATATTCTTTTGACTACCCTCTGAATTCACGTAGTTATAAACGTATTCCGCTCCGTAATACAAGCGAAGATCGCCTATTTTCTTATTTTCAAAATCTATATTCGTAGAAAGGGCATTGACCATTTCCTTGGTCGAAAACAAGATCGGGTCCTGAAAATCGCGATCGTGTCTACTTTCTTCAAAATACTGGTATGCTGTGGTAATCTTTAGGCCATCGTAAAACTTTCCTTTCCCTTTTTTATTGACCTGAACATTGCCCATAAACCACTTTTGGGGACCGTAATACCATTCGGCCGAACGTAGTCCCAATCCATCCCCGGAAGGCCTTATCAATCTATCATAGCGCGAATAATCGGATGTTTCAGAGTAAAACAAGCCCATATGAAAATTCCAATTATTATTTGGCTTGTGCATGATTTTTTGCATCAGGTTAAGTTGATCGTAACCAGTTGGGACCTGTTTTCTTGGGTTGTCATTTCCTACCAAGGCATCGCTATTATTGGTGGTCGAAACATAATTGTTCCTGAGGTAGGCGTCAGGACCATTCGATCCCATGGTAAGGTCTTCAAAATTATTATAGGAAACACTGGCTAAAGACGCCCATTTCTTCTTACCCAAATTAATATCAACATGGAGGGTGTTTTCCTTATTTGCAGATGCGAATCTATAATTTGCGTTACCCGATAACAAAAGACTATCGGTATTTGAAAAAACGGCTTGTTTAGTATAGAAATTCATTACGCCCCCAATGGCATCGCTACCATAGATGACCGATCCAGGCCCAAATATAATTTCGGTATTCTTTATGCTATAGGGATCAATTGAAATCACATTTTGGATGTTCCCACCCCTAAAAATCGCATTGTTCATTCGAACACCGTCAACGGTCAACAACAATCTATTGGTGGCAAAACCCCTGATCATGGGACTACCTCCTCCCAATTGGCTTTTTTGGACAAAAACCTTTCCGCTGTTCTGCAATAAATCCGCAGATGTTTGCGGATTGGCGAAGGCAATACCCCTAGCATCCAAGGCGATTATTTTATGTGGAATATCTTTTCGCTGTTGTTCCCATTTCGAGATTGACATCACGACCTCATCCAACTGTTCTGGTCTCTGGACCATATAGGCCCGTGCATTGTTTCTTAATAACTGGGATTTGGACGATTTGTAAAGCTCGTAGCTGATGTGCTTGAAGCTAATGCGCTCATTGTGGCTGAAGATGGAAATATCGCAACTGCCATCCAGGTCCGAGAGGGCCGTTTTTGATTTGTCGTTGTTAAAGACCGCAACATTGATGATGGGTTCCTTGGTGTAAAAGTCGAGAATCCTTATTTCCTGGGCAGAAATAGTAGCTAAACACATGAAAATTAGGATAAATACTACCTTGTTCATACTAGCTGAAAACTTCATTTAAAATAGCAAGGGACTTGGGTTTTCGAAATCCCTGCAAATGTAATTCAAAATAAAGCACCAAAGATTGCAACAATTGATTTCTGTTGGCCTTCTTCATCTTGACGCTTTGTAATGTATCAAAATTTATGCCCAAAAACCTTTTGAACAAATTTAAATTTTCACCTGAAATATTCGGGTTCAGACTTCTGGTATCAGTAAACTCCCCCTCCAACAGATCGAAGTAGGTACCTGATGTATTCGTAGTCTCTGGATAGAAACCCAAATACTTGGTCAAATCGATCAAAAAGTAGATATGGAAATTGGTGATCTCGGTATGGGTATCGAGCCATTGCAGTGCACTTTCCATAAAATAGAACAAACCTTCATTACGTTCCTCCTCTTGTATACTATTGCACAACATTTCAGCTAAAAACAAGGTTATGGCATTTTTCGGAATCTCGGAATGCAAGCTTTGGTAGTGATAGGTAACCCTTACTTCACGAATAGACTCCAGAGTGCCTTTGTTCTTATGGTTCGCGACCATTTCTATCTGGGTCAAAGGTTGAAAATAGGCCGTTTTCAGCTTTCCTTTTTTAGAAGTAAGCACTCCTTTTAGCAGGTATGATTTTAACCCATCGGACAAGGTAAAGGCCTTTACGATCAAGCTGGTATCGCCATATTTAAGGGAGGAAAGTACAATGGCCTTTGTGGTTAGCTGCATAGTTGGTTCGGGTTTGTGACAAAGATAACCTGAAAAAATACGAAATGCGAAACATGAAATCCGGATGGAGGTTTAACCATTATGCTGATTATTCATAGCTATTGGTATACATGGGCGAAATAGTTCATTATTGGTAACCCCCTAATCCCTCCGACAATGCTCCGAGTAAAGATTAAAGAAATTCCAAATTGCAATCATTAAATTCCAAAGGCCTTTCAAAGAGTCAAAAAAAAGTCGGGAAGAATGATTTTAAAATCTTACTTCCCGACTCTACTTATAAAAAGTATTGGAATGCCTACTTCGGATGAACACTAAGAACTT
>JAHHKH010000229.1 GCA_018679695.1 Maribacter sp. | reverse complement strand
TATTTTCCAAAAAGCCACTTCCCGTTTGCCGGATGAGAACGAATTGATCATGTTGCATGATTATTACGAGCAGGCACTTTCCAAAATCAAATCCGAGGAAATAATCGCAGAGGAATACCTCTCAATAGGTGCTTTCAAAGCTGATACGGAATTACCAAAGGAGGAGTGGGCGGCCCTTTCATTGACTGCACACACCATATTAAATCTAGATGAAACCATAACCAGAGGATAATCATGAGCGAGAAGAAAATACTTGAAGAACGATCCCTGATTCTCAACAGAAGGTCCTTTTTAGGCAAGACCGCATTGGGTGTTGGCGGTGTGGCTTTGGCCTCACTCTTGGGTGCCAACTACTTTAGAAAAAGCCAGTCCGGTCTTTTGACCACGGATAACGGCCCCTCTGGAATTAAGGGTATATTGGATTCGTTGCACCACCCAGCAAAAATCAAAAGGGTCATTTATTTGTTTCAAAGTGGTGGCCCCTCCCAATTGGAACTTTTTGATTACAAGCCCTTACTCAATGAACGACGGGGTGAAGAGCTACCCGATTCTATCCGAAAAGGGCAGCGCCTAACAGGCATGACCTCTGGGCAGGACAATTTTCCTTTGGTCGGTTCGCAATTTGGGTTTCAGCAGCATGGTAAAAATGGGGCCTGGATCAGCGACTTGTTGCCCTATACCGCAAAAATGGCCGATGACATCTGCATCATCAAATCTATGTATACCGAAGCCATTAACCACGATCCCGCTGTTACCTTCTTCCAAACGGGTTCACAGCAACCAGGCAGACCAAGTATCGGGTCATGGTTGAGCTATGGCCTGGGGAGTGAAAATGAAAATCTACCGGCATTCACCGTATTATTATCCCGCGGTTCGGGTAGGCCCAATGGGCAGCCGCTATATACGAGACTTTGGGGCAATGGTTTTCTTCATTCCCTGCATCAGGGTGTACAGTTCAGAGCGGCCAAAGACCCTGTTTTATACCTGAATGATCCAAAAGGCATATCAAAAGAGGGCAAAAGGGATATGTTAGATCAGATAGCGGCCTTGAATGACAAGCATTTTCAGGAAAACGGAGATCCTGAAATCCAAAGTAGAATTGCACAATATGAAATGGCCTATCGCATGCAGACTTCGGTCCCCGAAGTCATAAATACCGATAACGAACCCGATTATATTTATAAGATGTACGGGGCCGATGCCAAAATTCCCGGTACCTATGCGGCAAATTGCCTGCTTGCCCGAAGGCTGGCAGAGCAGGATGTGCGTTTTATACAACTCTATCATATGGGCTGGGACCAACACGACAATCTTCCCGGAGCCATTGCCCGGCAGGCTAAGGATGTAGATCAGGCTTCCGCAGCCTTGGTGGCCGATTTAAAACAGCGCGGTATGCTCGAGGATACCTTGGTGATTTGGGGTGGTGAATTTGGCCGGACCAACTATTCACAAGGCGTACTTACCGATACCAATTATGGCCGCGACCACCACCCACGTTGTTTCAGCATGTGGATGGCAGGTGGGGGCATCAAACCCGGAATTGTATATGGTGAGACCGATGACTTTGGCTATAACATTACCCAAAACCCCGTGCATGTCCACGATTTTCAAGCCACGCTCTTGCATCAATTGGGAATTGACCATGAAAAACTGGTGTATAAATATCAGGGAAGACGCTTTAGATTAACCGATGTTGAAGGCCATGTAGTAAAGGATATATTGACCTAGCCAATTGCAAACCCAATGAAACGAAGAACCTTTATTCAAAATATATCCTTGGCCTCAGGAGGGCTACTGGCGGGTATGCCCATTTTAAATGCCATGGCACCCTTTAAGCATGTGATCATTGGTCATAATTCACATCAATACAAGATTGATATGAACTGGGGGGCATTGAATTCCAATTTCTACCCCGTAAACGATTGCCATGAAATGGTCCAGGATTCCAAGGGAAGGATCATCCTTTTGACCAACCACACCAAGAACAATGTCATCGTTTACGATAAATCGGGGAAACTGATCGAGGTATGGGGAACGGAATATCCGGGCGCCCACGGACTTACCCTGAATGTTGAAAACGGGGAAGATGTACTTTATATCTCGGACAATGCAAGGCATGAGGTCATCAAAACCACGATCGATGGGAAGGTGATGCAGGTATTCAGCTATCCCAAGGAATCGGGTAAATACGCCTCAAAAGATCTGTACATCCCCACTGAGACCGCTATTGCAGCAAATGGCGATGTGTATGTGGCAGATGGTTATGGCGAGCAGTACATCATGCATTACAGTGCCAAAGGGGAGCTTTTGAACACCTTCGGTGGCAAAGGGGACGATGATGCCCTTTTCAACAATGCGCACGGAATATGTATCGATACACGAAACCCATCCGATCCAACCCTCTTGATAACGGCGAGACAGCAAAATAAGCTCAAGCGATTTACCATGGCCGGGGAATTCATTGAAAGTTCTGATTTGCCGGGCGCTTATATCTGCAGGCCGGTAATACATGGACCCAACGTATATTTGGCCACCATTTGGTCAGGCGACGGAAGTGAAGGTACCGGTTTTATATCGGTATTGGACCAGGATAATAAATTGATCTCGGCACCGGGAGGAAGCACGCCAAACTATAGTGATGGCTCTCTGGAACCTATGCACCAGACCCTAAAGATCTTTCACCATCCGCATGATGTCTGCGTTGATGATGATGAAAATCTCTATGTGGCCCAATGGAATTCCGGAAAGACCTATCCCATAAAATTATTCAGGGTTTAGCTATGAAATGCATTTCTTTCCTTCTGATTCTTTTCGTGCTGGTTTCCTGTAAGACCGATAGGGTTTCCTATGAGGAAACGGGCAATTTTCAATTGGCTACCCCGAAAATCCAGGTAGATTCGGTACTTTTTAAGCAAGCGGCAACGGTTACTATGGGCTTTGGATTTCCCAATAGCGAAATAAAATATACGTTGGACGGTAGCGAAGTCGACGAAGAGAGTCCGGCGTATGAGGGGCCCTTAACCGTAAACAACTCGGCAACGATCAAGGCCAAGGCCTTTCACAGCGATTTTAAGGGCAGCGAACAGACCCTGGTACAGGTAGCAAAAATAACGCATTCGATCTCCGATGCCACTATTACCCTAACACCCGAACCCCATGATAATTATCGCGGCCAAGGGGCCAAAGGTTTGATCGACATGCAAAAAGGAACTGCACAGTTCAGAGGTGGCAACCAATGGTTGGGCTTTCAGACGGGCGAGACGATAATTGATATTCATTTGGCTAAGGTACTGGAATTGTCCAACCTCAAGGTCAGCTGCTTGCAAAACCAAGGTGGATGGATATTCCTCCCCAAGGAAATCGTTGTCCGTTCCGGCTCCAAAGAGGTGGGCAGAGTCTTCCTGGAAACCGCTGGGGAAAAACAGGAAAACCAATTGAAAGTGATTCCCATCCCCATTGAAAAGGGGACCTACGCACAACTTACGATAACGGTATTTTCATTGGATGAAATACCACAATGGCATCAGGGCAAAGGCACGACCCCCTGGCTCTTTTTAGACGAAATACTGGTAGAATAAATGATCGCACAGACCCTTCAAATCGCTAATTTACATCCCTTGGTAGTACACCTACCCATTGGAATCCTTATCATCGGATTTCTTTTGGAACTGCTCTATCGCAACAAGCCTTCCGATATCGCCAATGATATGGTGCAAAAAGTACTGCTTATCGGGGCCATTTCGGCCGTGATATCAGTAGGTACCGGTTGGTTATTGGGCGATAATGGGGGTTATGACGAGACCTTATTGTTCAGGCACCGATGGTTGTCGGTTGCTGTTACCGTTTTGTCGGTGGCCCTCTATTTTATAAAGAAATCGACCCTGGCACTTTCCCAACGGCTGTATCTGCCCCTCTATATTGGAGTACTTGTGCTTATTGGCATCACAGGGCATTATGGGGGTAGTATGACCCACGGGGAGGATTTTTTATTCACCGATACGAGTATCCAAAAAGTGATTATCGAGGATGTGGAGCAGGCCAATGTCTATTCGGATATTGTGCAGCCCATTTTCGATAACAAATGTGTGGGTTGCCATAATCCCTCCAAAATAAAAGGGGGCTTATTGATGGATACCAAAGAAAACCTACTGGCCGGTGGCGATTCGGGAAGTATCCTCGATTCTACTGCGCAAGGAGAAGCTTCCTTGTTCCTGCAGCGGCTGCATTTACCTTTGGAAGATGAGGACCATATGCCCCCAAAGGGCAAGGTTCAACCTACGGCTGAGGAATTGGCCCTTATGGATTGGTGGATGGAACACAACCACTGCTTTGATTGCCTAGCCGGCACCTTGGACAAGTCCGAAAAGATTCAAAAGATACTGGAGGGCTTAGAGGAAGATACATCGCCAAGGGCCCTGATGGCTAAAGAGCTAAAACCCGTACCCAAAGACTGGATCGCCCAATTGAACAATGCCAATATTTCAGCTTCCGCATTGGCGGAAGGTAATCCCTTACTACAGGTGAGTCTTTATGGGCGGCAAGATTTGGATCAGGGCCACTTTAAAACCTTAAAAAAATATGCTAAAAATATAGTTGAATTGAACTTGGGCAATACCAATTTCAATGATACCTTGGCCGAATCCTTAAAATCATTCAAGAACCTTACCAAATTGCAGGTACAAAAAACGGCCATAACCGATAAGACCGTTGCCCGATTAAAAAATCTGGAACATCTGGAATCCTTGAACCTATATGGGGATAGTATAGGCAACAATGCATTGCTTGCACTAAATGAATTGCCGAACCTCAAAAGCGTGTATCTCTGGCAAACCCATATTACCGACGATGCCCTGAAGGAATATGCATCGAATTCTCCCGGTGTTAGGGTACAAGGTCAAATCGATGCAGGTATTTTCAAGGCTACTAAATTGGAACCCCCTACGATTGTGGCCGATCGGGATTTTTTCAAGGACTCGTTGCAGTTGGAACTCGATTATGTTTTTGATGATGCCCATATTTATTATACGCTGGACGGTTCGGAACCCGATTCCACTTCCATAAAATATACAACCCCCATTACCTTGACCCAATCGGCAGAAG
>JAHHKH010000228.1 GCA_018679695.1 Maribacter sp. | reverse complement strand
AAACGACTGAGATGGTCTCCACCCCAAATTGAATCCTGTCGTTCCTTTCAATGATCGAATGCAATGGTTCAGGCCTGTAGTTAGGGAAATCTCCTTGATCAGTGCCCGCTTCGATTACAGCATAGGGGAGGAAAAATTCCGAGCTGTAGGTATCCCCTTCAAAATCACCAGGCTTGTTTTGATCGAAAGATTCGACTTTATTATTGTAGAATTTGGCGCGGCGGACATAGGAGCCAGATTCCCAGGGTTCGTCCGGATTCGTTGTCCATTCCCTGGATACTAAATAAGCAGAAGTCACCCAATGAAAGTCATCGACATTCCCACGGGTTCTTGGCCATGAAGACAGTAATAGGCCATTATTGGATTCTCCTTCCCGCTGCCAAATTTCATCATAGCTGACACTACCGCTCGGCTCAACGAGTGGAGGCATGAATGAGTTGATATAAACAGTAAGAAAAATAGGAGCGATTAAAACAATTGCCAATACAATTGCCGGATACAAAAGGCTGGTTTTGGAAACAGACTGTTTATCGGCTTGCCCGGCCTTTTTCCTGAGTTTCGAACGGATTAGGAAAATCACAAGGTTGAGTATGAACAGGATCAGGGTTGCGACGGCGAGATAAAAGAATCTCTCCCATTCCCTCTGCTGTAGGCCGAAAGAAAAATAAAATGCTAAGACAGAAAGGCCAATAGCGGACCAAAAGATTAAAGAATGGTATTCTTTCTGAATGGTTTTTTGAATGAGCAAGGAAGAGATCAAGATGATGGCAGTCAATCCAGCAAAATAGGCGATATCATTGGGTAAGGGATCAATGATAGCGAATCCTAGCAAAATTGTAGCGAAGGCAGCTCCTAAGACGCTGCCGATGAATATGTTGATAATGCCTCTTTTTATATCCATGATGTGCGTTATCACCTTGGTCTTGTAGGTTCTATTTAGTAATAGCCTATTTGCGGTCCGTTTTTCAATACGGCATAGATTATCCCTGATAATTTTACAATAGGAAAAATTAATTCTGAAATTTTAAATAGAAAATGATATAGATCATTTAACGGTATATTCTACCTAAACCAATGATCAAATTCTTTGTTAAGGAAAATTCGGATATAAAATGGAATGGACTATTTGTATAAACACCTTTAATTTAAACATAAACATAAAAGTAGTGTGCTATCCATGAAGTTTTTAAGCACTACTGCAAAAACGCATCAATACCGGCTTCCCCGCCTTCATTACATTACAGATGGGCAGGCCCGCGGCAAGGTAGTGCAGGCATAGTGGGACCACATGAAGCCCAAAACCCTCAGGAACGAACAAGGATGAAATGGATCGAACAGGCTTCCATATCCCCGTCATCGTCAAAGTCGTATTCCCCGGTATCGGCGCCCCCATTAAAGGTCAGGGTGGTCCCGTCAAAGGTATGGCCGTAAGTATCCCAATCATCTGGGTAATCATCCCAGGCAATGGCAAAGTAAAAGGTCTGCTTCCACTCCTCCCAGAACATCTCCCCACTTACGGTATACGCATCCCGATCTACAGGATCCAGGGTCATGGTAAAGCGGCCATTGGATTGTACCGACATTCGCGCTGTTCCCCCGTCTTCGACCACGTCTATCGAGACGGTGTTTACACTAAATTGGGCCTTGGTGGCCTCCCAGGTTCCGGCGAGTTCGCTGATCAGGAACGGACCGTCTTTGGTGAGTGCGTCGGTGTCATCATCCTTATTACAAGAAAAAGTCAGGGAAATCAATGAGATCAAAAAGATATAGGTGAACGTTTTCATAGCGATACATTTTAGTAGAAGGGAACATATCCCCTTCGGATTATACCCATAAATGTATTGCGATCTTTTGCTGTTGGCAATGACACCGGTCAGTATGCTGTGAAAAACGTGCTGTTCTTCGCCGTTCTCCTCGATCTTTTCCAGCAGCTTCCCAACCTAATCAACTTGTTGAGCAGTTGGTTCCTTGTTTAGCCAGGAGAACTGTTGGAAGATTTTTCAAAATAGGATTAGTGAAGAGATGAACCTCCGCAAATCAATCTTCCATAAGCAACCGTGTAATTGTCCCTACATTCAGTAAACAAAAAACGGCTCTTGGGCAATTAATTGGTCATTAACATAAAGCTGAACATAGTATTTTCCTATCTTCCAAAAGCCAGTGTTTGTGCTTCCCCATCCTGAACTATGGTATGAAGATGACCAGTCGGCATCAAAATAGCTATCTTTATTATATTCTGCGATTTCTTTCCCATCGGATTTAAAATACTTAGCTATTATTTTAAAATCAATTCTTTTTCCAGGAGGGGATCTCCTTAAATTAAGATGCCAATTGATATATTGGGTTTCCGATGCCGAGAAATACTTTGTATATTTTCTTTGATCGACCTTAGGTAAGCCTTTTTCGCTCTTAAAGAAAAGCAGCTTGTCTACCTGGGCACCCACCATGGGAACTATACCTATGATGTTGCCTGGCCAACCGGGTTGTATAACATCGTAATAGGTCGGACGGCGAGGATTTTTTGATTTGATCATTGCTTTGTAGCCCAAAAGTTGTCTCGGATTCTCAAAATTCATATTCAATGCACTAACACCCCCACCACTGACTTCCATTACGATCCAAGTAACATCGTAAGGCACAAAGTCCCCATCTACCTCAAAACCAATCGATACGGGATCACCAACATTCGGAATCAGTTCACCGGTATAGTCTATGATTACTTCTTTATCCCTAACCTCCGTCACTTCACCCGGGATATTGGAAACTGATTGGGCAGAACTACAAATACAAATTATAAAACAGCATACTATCGATAATATCTTTTTCATTGTTTCTTAATTTTAGCAGTCAATATTTTTCATGGATTGGCTGAGATTTGGATATCATGAATTTTTTTATTCCCATACAATATACCAGTAGCCTGTAAGTGTGCCATCTTGATTTACCACAGATCCTTCCCAGGCTGTCTTGCCAAAATCCCACGGTTTGATTCCTGTTCTTTTTAATGTTTTTAAATGCTTTCTACATGCGTCATAAAATTTCAGGTAGACACCATCAATGATCATATATTCATTAGGTTGGCTTCTCCCCGCTACCCAATATTTGTCTCTATCTTTTGTATAGGAGGTTGCCCCTCCATAGGGAGGAAAAACGATATGAAAGGCATCATTGGGCTTTGGAGATTGGTTTTTCACCCAAGAAGGTTCAAAACAGTCAGGCACTTCTGTAAACTCACCCCATATTTCAACCTGTACCGTTGATCCTTCGGTTGCCTTGGATCCTGACCTTGGATTTTGTGTTTCTATTTTTTGTGACTTGTTCCTGGAAGGTGCTTCCCCTAATC